>CAZNRP010000043.1:0-23289 GCA_964575555.1 uncultured Thiohalophilus sp.
GAGGGCAAACCGTTCAAATAAATACCCCGTTCGTCCTGAGCTTGTCGAAGGAAGCCCTTCGGCGTTGCTCAGGAGAGCTTCGCAGAAGCGCACATATTTCCACGTTCATGGTTCGACAAGCTCACCACGAACGTGGAAATATGTAGGAACGTAGGAGGAATACACAGGACAGTCACACGAACGTGGATATCCACGATGATGCAAGGTAGGTATTCCCACGGAGACAAACCAGAAATTCTGTAGGTTCGACTTCAATCGAACGGGGACGAGGGAAAAGGTTGGGGTGGCTTTGGACTTGTCCGACTGAAGTTGGACCTACATAATATATTTACATTAAACTACTGAATGGCTGTACTTCAACTTCACTTCCCGCTTCCACCATACCTTGCTCAGCTGAGAGAATGATAAAGCAGTTAGCTCGACTCATGCTGCTGAGAATATGAGAGCCTTGTGCACCCACGCCGCGCACCACTAACTCATCCCCTTCATAATCAAGAATGCCGCGCTGGAAATCCATGCGTCCCGGTCTTTTCTTTAATGTATCCAGACAGCGTAGCTTGAGTCGTAATGCGGGTTGCGGTGCTTTGCCCATTAATTTATGCAAAGCGGGCAGGGCGACCTGATAAAACGTGGCCATGGCTGAAACTGGATTACCGGGCAGGCCGAAGAAATAGGCTTTATCAATGCGGCCGAAGGCCAGTGGTTTGCCGGGTTTCATGGCAATTTTCCAGAGATTGACCGTGCCCAGTTTTTCCAGCGTTTGTTTGACAAAATCGGCGTCCCCCACTGAGACTCCGCCAGAAGTGAAAACAATATCGGCCAGTTTAGCGGCGCGTTTGAAAGCGGCTTCAACATCCTCTCGTTTGTCCCGAATCACACCAAGGTCATGGATTTCCACGCCTTGTCCCTTAAGCATGCCGAAAATGGTGTAACGGTTACTGTCGTAGATCTGGCCTTCTTCCAATGTTTCACCCACGGCACGTAATTCATCACCGGTAGAGAAAAAGGCGGCCTTGAGTGGACGGTAGACTTTAACCTTGGCAATACCTAGTGAGGCCAGCAGGCCCAGTTCCGCCGCATTGAGAGACTTGCCCGGTTGCAGGACGACATCCCCTTCTTTGATGTCTTCACCGATGTGACGCACATGCTGGCCGGCCTGATGGCAGTCGCCAATACTTATTTGCTGATCATTTGCCTGCACCTGTTCCTGCATAATCACGGTGTTCGCGCCCTCAGGCATTTTTGCACCGGTCATAATCCGCACACATTGTTTTTCGCCTACCTCGCCGGCAAACGGTGTTCCCGCCCAGGATGTGCCGATTAGCTTTAGGCTGATATCGCCGGAGTCCG
The DNA here is from genome assembly GCA_964575555.1 of uncultured Thiohalophilus sp. Lineage (GTDB taxonomy): Bacteria > Pseudomonadota > Gammaproteobacteria > UBA6429 > Thiohalophilaceae > JAADGZ01. The sequence goes on from CAZNRP010000043.1 coordinate 1,351, forward strand.
GGAGATCGGCTGAGCGTACCGCGTAACCGTCCATTGCTGAGTTCTGGTAAGGCGGTACATTAAGAGGGGATGTGATGGGTTCGGCGAGAATGCGACCAAAGGCATCCATGATGGTTTGCGTCTCGACCATGTCGATGGGGGTAATATCGGCGAGAATTTTTTCCAGAGCCTGTTCCAGACTCATTAATGAGGATTGAGGTTGATTCATATTTTTCATTCTTCAGGTTAGGAGTGAAATAAAAAGATTAAGAAAAAAGCAGGACGGCTTAGCTTGCCAGAAAGTGCTGTTTGATAAAATCTGTAATTGCGTCAGGCTGGTTGAGATTAAGCATGGGCAGTGTACATTCCTGATTCAGCGGGGCATCGGTGGCCACCGCAAGGATGTCCGCATCATCTGGAAACAGCAGGGGATGACCCAGAGAAGGACGGTGTAATTCCAATTTGGGAAAGGTCACGTGTTTGAAGCCTTCGACCAGAATTAAATCCAGACTGGCCTGATCCAGATGTACCAGCATCTCACTCAGCTCAGGATCACCGTCCTGTTCCGGGGTTTCCGAGATCATTGCCCAGCGCTGTTGTGAGGCGACTAGCACCTGATCGGCTCCAGCCTTGCGCAGCTCATAACTGTCCTTGCCGGGAATGTCGATATCAAAGCGGTGGTGGGCATGCTTGATCAGACCCAGCTTTAGATTCTGAGATTTCAGCAGTGGAATCAGTTGTTTCAGCAAGGTGGTTTTGCCCGTACCACTAAAGGCGACAATACCCAGCAGGGGGCAGTTTTGATTATTGAGCATTATTTTCGAGATATTCCTGTAGATCATCGGCACTGTTGATATTAACAAAGGCATGTTTTTGTGTGGAAAAATCAACCTGCACAGCCTTTTCCTGTTGTAGCCAGTCACCGGTCTTGCGGCCACCGCTGGTGATATAATTTTCGAGGCTATCCAGCATAGAACGGTGAATCATACAAAAAGTTGGCTGTATCCATTTACCATCCCTTGCTACTGCGAGGTGATTCCCCTCCCCTAAAGCCTGAGCAAAACAGGCCACCAGATTTAAGGGTAGCAAAGGCGCATCGCAGGGTACGCAGACAATCCAGTCTGAGTGTTCCTCTTTAAGCTGGTGCAAGCCTTGTAACATGCCTGACAGGGGGCCCTGAAAGTCCTGATTGGCATCACAGAATACCGGGAACCCGAATTGACGGTACTCATCAAGATTGCGGTTGGCATTGATGTGAATACTACCCACCTGGAGCTGAAGCCGGTTGATAACATGCTGGATGAGGGGTTGTTGTTGGAGTTCAATCAGGCCCTTATCTTGCCCCTGCATCCGGGTTGCCCGCCCCCCGGCAAGGATAATGCCGGTAATAAAATAGGGGGTCTGTAAATCTGTGCGCATCAAGTCATAGTTCCGGATGAGTGGATTGAGAATTATATCAGTAAGCAGTAAGTAGCGTTGATTGCCCCTAAGCATCTAAATATTAAAGCATAAATCTCGAAAGTGGAATAAAAATAAGGATACTATTGGGACTTAAGTTTTTAAACACCTGCGCCGATATAGGCAGAGTAAGAGACTGTCTGTTCAGAAATAAAGGGTAGAACCGAATGGCTATGGGTATTGATCGAATTTTAAGTGACGCAGTAAGTGGTGCCCAGCAGGGGCTATTCTCGGCCAGGAAAAATTCCGCACAACTGGCGGCGGCAGGTGGTGGCACCTCAAAGGCTGAAAATGAGGGCTCAAATGCACGGGTAGAAAAGGCCGCCGATGCCGACCTGGGTAAACTGGTTGATGTTAAAGTCTGATAACGAGCTTAAAATATGAATACATTGCCAATAGAACAGGCGCAAAATGATGTTTGTTTAGCGGTGCATAGCCTGCAGGATTTACCATCGATTTCACCGATGGCAAATAAGTTGCTGACTCTCATCGGTGATGATGAGGTTACCATCAATCAGCTGGCAGATATTATTCGACAGGATGCCAGTTTAGGGGCAAGAATTATCGGTCTCGCTAACTCAGCCTATTTTGGTCAGAGTGAGCCGATCACCTCAATCGAAGATGCGATTTTCAAAGCCCTGGGATTGCGCCTGACTCAAAATATGACCCTGGGCATTGCCCTTGCCGGGCCTTTCAAATCGCAGGTGCAATGTAAGGCCTTTGATTTGAATCGCTTCTGGTTAAATGCGGTGCTCACCGCCAGTCTGGCACAGAGTTTTTGCAAGCTGTTGCAGAATGAACATCTTATTGATAAAGATACGGCCTATCTTGCAGGGTTACTGCATGAGTTTGGCTTGCTGCCTCTGGTCTATCTTTTCCCCGAACAGATGGATTCTCTTTTTACCAGCTATAATGGCGATGAATATTTACATGAGATTTTGCAACGGGAGCTGGATACGGATCAGCACGAAGTGGGAGCCTGCCTGGCGGCAAAATGGAAAGTTCCTGCAGCCATTATTGATGTGATTGCCCATTATTCACACCCGGAGTATTGCGGGGAAAATCAACTACTGTTAATACTCATTCGCTTCTGTTCTCACTGGGCGGCTCAGTATATGGAGAATAAACCCTGGGATGAGTTACCGGAGGATACCGATACCCTGCTAGAGTTCAGTGGCATTGAACATGCTCAGGTTCTGAAATTATTAAAACAGCAATATGTGAAGTCTGAGGCTCTGAGGTCGATGGCCAATGCCTTAGTGGTTGGTGAATAATTATATATGGACAACAAGCCGTTTATAGAAGCCTATCAGGAAATCAATTCGCGTTTCATTAAGCTGCTGAGTTCGATGTCAGCATTGCGTAGTTTATCCAGTATTGAAATAAAATATCGCGATGAAAATGAGATTATTGATGATTCTCTGAAGGTGTTACTGGACTACCATGAGCTTGATTATGTGTCTATTTTTATGTACGAAACAGATAGCCTGAAACAGATAGCTTGTAAGAGCTGGAATGCAGGTTCTAAATGTTCAGGCTCGAAATATCAGGCGCTATGTAACGAGCACCGGGTATTATTGAGTGAAGTGGAAACCACACATAAGGTGCAACAGATTAACCAGGTTCCGGGTGAAGATTTTACCGGTTCGGCCAGTGCCATTCCGATCAATGCCGGTGATAAAATGATTGGAATATTTTTGGCCTGTCATCCTGCTGATGAATTTTTCTCCGTTTCCAATGAACGCAACCTGGTGATTTATTGTAATTTCCTGGGGCAGTTGATCATGAATAATCGTTTACTTCATGGCATGGATGAAATGGTAAATGAACGTACCCAGCAGCTACAGGAAGCACTGGATGAAACCCGGATATTGAAGCAGCGCTATGAAGAGTTATCGATCATTGATGAAATGACCAAGCTGCACAACCGACGTTTCTTTTTCCCCGAAACGCGTGCGGCGATAGCGCAGGCGATACGCTACAAAAAATCATTTTCAGTTTTAATGATGGATGTGGATCATTTTAAAATTATTAATGATCGTTATGGACATGCAATGGGAGATGAGGTATTGAAGGATATTGCCATAGCCTTCAAGACCGAAGCCCGTGAGGCGGATATACTTGCTCGCTTTGGCGGTGAAGAATTTGTATTTGCCCTGCCTGAAACCGATGAAAGTGGTGCCATGGTGATGGCGGAAAGAATACGCACAAAAGTTAAATCTATGCGCTGGCAGGCTGATGGAAAAGATATTTCGATCACTATTACTATCGGCATCACCGAGCTTGAAAGCCGGACTACCAATGATTATATTGAAGCGCTGGACGAATTATTGCAACAGGCTGACTTAGCACTCTATAATGGTAAGGGTTGCGGACGTGATCAGTATAATCTCTACAGTTCGATTGCCGGTTTAATTGATACGGGTGAAAAGACCGGATAAGACTTAATTTAGTAAACTTACCGTTGATAGAATCCCACAAAAATAAAAAATATTGACCATGGAGGACACGGAGCGCACAGAGAAAACAATTATTTTTAAAACATAGTAAACCTCGGTGTCCTTTGTGATTAAATTTATTGTTAGTTTCAATGCCTAGCACAAATTTTTAGCGTATAAGAACTTACCGGTAATTTATTTTTTTTGTTTTTTGTTCAAGCAAGCTCCAGTGTATATGTTCCTGTAAAAGTTCAGATGCGGTGTCCATTTTTTCTTTCAGCGCATCAATAATTAATTTATCCACTGGCGCATTGCCCAGTGCTATCGCAATATTTCGCAACCAGCGTTGATGACCCATGCGACGCAGTGGGCTGCCTTCAGTACGCTGTAAAAATGTTGCCTCATCCCAGTTAAACAAATCCAGTAAAAGTGGTGCATCCAGTTCATTGCGGGGTAGATAATCCGGCTCGGCACTGGGTTGGGCAAAGCGGTTCCAGGGGCAGACTAGCTGGCAGTCGTCACAGCCATATATGCGGTTGCCCATTGCTCTGCGCAGTTTGATTGGAATCGCCCCGGCATGTTCGATAGTGAGATAGGAAATACAAAGTCGGGCATCGACTGTGTAAGGCGCAACGATGGCGTGAGTCGGACAAATATCAATACAGGCCTGACAGGAGCCGCAGTGGTTCTCGGCGGGTTCATCTAGCGGCAGAGGCAGATCGGTAAATAACTCACCCAGGAAAAACCAGGAGCCGGCCTGTGAGTTAATAATGTTGGAGTGTTTGCCGGCCCAGCCCAGTCCGGCTTTTTCAGCCAGTGCTTTTTCCTGCACCGGGGCACTATCGACAAAGGCGCGATAGCCGAATGGGCCGATTTCGGTGTGGATTTTATTGGCCAGTTTTTGTAGTCGCTTTCGCATGATTTTGTGATAGTCACGCCCCAGGGCATAACGGGAAACATAGCCGAGTGAGGTATCATTGAGTACGTTTTGCGGATCACAACCGGCAGGGGGCAGATAATCCATACGCACACTGATGATGCGCAAGGTGCCGGGTACCAGTTCCTGTGGTCGGGTACGCAAGGAACCGTGGTGCTGCATCCATTCCATTTCACCATGAAAACCCTGATCTAGCCAATTCAATAAATGCACTTCGCTGGCCGATAGATTGGTATCGGTAAACCCGGTTTGCTGGAAGCCCAGTTCCTGGCTCCAGTGTCTGATTTTGTCGGCCAGTTCGCGCAGTGTCTCGGCAGAGAGTGAGGGCCGGTTTTTTGTTCCATCCATAACGCGCTATGATAACTTGCATGAACTCATTACCCTACCTTCTTTATACCGCCGCGCAGACTCGTGAACTGGATCGTCTTGTAATTGATAAGTACGATCTGTCTTCAAATATACTTTTAGAGCGGGCAGGTGAAGCAGGCTACGCGCTAATGAATTTACGCTGGCCAAAAATTCAGCGCATTGCGGTATTTTGTGGCATCGGCAATAACGGTGGTGACGGTTTTGTGCTGGCACGTCTGGCGCATGAAGCCGGTATTGAAACCCGGGTTTATCAGGTAGGGGATAGTGATAAATTACAGGGTGATGCCCTGGCCGCCATGCAACGACTGCAGGGCGCCGGTGTTACCCCAGTTGCATTTTGTGAACAGAGTCTACAGGAAGCCGAACTCATTGTTGATGGCCTTCTTGGGACCGGGATACAAGGTGAGGTCAGGGCCGATTATCGTAAAGCGATTGAAGCCATCAACGCGACGATTGCGCCAGTGCTGGCACTGGATCTGCCTTCCGGTTTAAATGCAGATACCGGGGTTAGTTGCGGGCTTGCGGTACAGGCAGCGGTTACGATTTCTTTTATTGGCCTTAAACAGGGGCTGATGACGGGGGCGGGGGTGCAACTCTGCGGTGAGTTGCATTTTTCTGATCTTAATGTCCCCCGGGAAATTTATCTTCAACAGAAGCCATCTGCACGGCGGCTGGATTATGCGCGGCTGAAAAAACATTTGCCGCCGCGTCGGCGTGATGCCCATAAAGGAGATGCTGGTCATCTTCTTGTGATCGGAGGAGATCACGGCATGAGTGGTGCGGTGCGTCTGGCCGGTGAAGCGGCTTTGCGTGCTGGTGCTGGATTAGTGAGTATTGCTACCCGCACCGCACATGCGGCCCTGATTACCAATGCTCGTCCTGAATTGATGTGTCACGGGGTTGGGCAGGCTGAGGAACTTGAAGCCCTGTTGAGTCGTGCTAACGCCATTATTATCGGCCCCGGCCTGGGACAAACGGATTGGGCAAAGGATATGCTCAGCTCGGTGGTTGCTGCGGGCAAACCCTTGCTGCTGGATGCTGATGCTTTGAATTTGATCGCTGACGGAGCTTTGCCCGAGGTCATGTTGAGAGGTGCTAAGCGAATACTTACTCCACATCCCGGTGAGGCCGCACGCCTTCTGGGGCAGGATGTTGGACAGATTCAAATGGATAGATTCGCGGCAGTCACTGCCCTGTTGAATAAATATGCCGGTGTTTGTGTGCTCAAAGGCGCGGGAACGCTGGTGGCTAGCGAGGCAGGAGTGGGGCTGTGCAATGCAGGCAATCCGGGCATGGCCAGTGGCGGGATGGGCGATGTGCTGTCAGGAATTATCGGAGCCTTGATGGCACAGAAGCTGGAACCTGTAGATGCAGCTCAGTTGGGTGTGTGTGTACATGCACAGGCGGCGGATCTAGCAGTCAGAACAATTGGCGAACGGGGATTGATTGCCAGCGATCTGATGCCGGCCATTCGGCGACTGGCCAATCCTGATTCGCTGTCTGCCGTGAATTGAGGGGATGAATATTTTTCTCGCCGATGAGGCGGCCACTGAAGATTTGGGACGGGCGCTGGCAAAAGTTTGCCCCGCCCATTGCCTGATTTTTTTAAAGGGTGATCTGGGTGCCGGTAAAACCACTTTTAGTCGAGGTTTTTTGCGCGGTCTGGGTTACACTGGTCGGGTTAAATCGCCTACCTATACCTTGCTGGAACCCTATGACATCCCTTCGGATGATAAACCTCGCGTACAACATGTTTGTCATTTTGATCTTTATCGCCTTGCCGATCCTGAAGAATTAGCTTACCTCGGTGCGGAAGATTGTTTTGCCGACGGCTCCGTGATTCTGGTGGAATGGCCGGAGCAGGGTGAAGGCATGTTGCCGGTGGCGGATGTGACTCTTTTTCTTCAATACCGGAACAGTAGTCGGCAGGCGCATTTGCTGGCTGGCACTAAACGTGGCCAGCAGCTGTTGCAATTATTGGCTTCACCTCAACTTTAAATCCTGATAGACCCCCACAAATTCAGAGTAAAAACCAATATCTATGAGTTTTTGAACGTTATTTTGTGGGGATAACTCAGCTTTAAATCATGGATACACCAGCTATACGCGGCTATTTAAAGTTTTTCTATTTGACAGAGTTTCGTATGGCTTTTAAAGTGCGCGCCATCTTCATTCAGGGAGCAGGGAAAAATGAAATATTTATGGAGTGCATGCCTACTGTGTTTGTTTAGCATGTCGTCGCTGGCTGCGGTGGAAGCCGAGCCGGATAAAGATAAAAAACACTGGAAAGGTGAAGCAGGTCTGGGTTATGTGGCGACCACGGGGAATACCGAAACCTCCACTTTTGCGGCTAAGCTGGATGCCACACATGAAAAAGAAAAATGGCGTAACAATTTAACGGCAAATACGTTATACACAAAAAACGCTGAGCTAAAAACAGCTGAGAAATATTTTATCTCCGCTCAGAGTAACTATAAATACGCCGTGCACATGTTTTTATTCGGGCGTGCCAGCTATGAAGACGATCGTTTCAGTGGTTTTGAATATCAAAGTACCGCAACGATGGGTCTAGGTCACCGCTTTTTAGCGGACATTGTTACAATGACGCTGGATATTGAAGGCGGTGGTGGTATCAAAGCTTATCAGGAAGAAGGCCGGAACAGTGAAAGTGAAGGCATTGCCCGGCTTGCTGGCAAATATGTCTGGGATTTCCGTGAGAAGTCGAAATTCACTCAGGAACTCAGTTCGGAGTTCGGCAAGTCATTCGACGTGTATAAATCCATTAGCAGCTTGACCGCACAATTAGCGGGAAATTTTGCCATTAATCTGGGCTATACCGTTAAATATACCTCTGAAGTACCGCTAGGCAAGGAAAAAACAGATACGGAAACTACGATCAATCTGGTGTATGTCTTCTAATGCGCGTTTGTAGGCGCGGCTTCAGCTGTGCTTACATTTATATCCCGTAGCTTGCTGCGGCTTGCCTATTTTAGGCGGTAACAGGCTGAGTTTGGGCAACTTTTAATAATCCTCTGTAAGAAAACTTCCTATCCCTATAAAAATATTGAATATTTTACTTGAATATTCTGTATTCTCATGCACAATTAGACTATTCACCGTTCTGATTGGGGATACACACGGGATATGGCGCGGATACTGGTATTTATTACGCTATTTTGTCTGGCAGCAGGCAGCTTTGCGGTCGAGGTCAAACAGGTTCGAATGTGGCCGGCACCGGATAATACCCGTCTGGTCTTTGATCTCAGTGGCCCGGTTGAACACAGTGTTTTCTCTCTGAAAGCACCGAATCGTGTCGTCATTGATTTAAAATCTAGCCAGTTTTCCGGCAAACTTACCGAACTTGATTATCGCCAAACCCGTATTCGCACGATTCGCTACGCTCGGCGCAAGCAGGGCGAACTACGTTTTGTTATTGATCTCAGCTCGGCGGTGCAACCGAAAAGTTTTATTCTGAAACCTCAGGGTGACTATGGTCACCGGTTGGTGATCGATCTTAATCACGGTAAAAAGAAGGTGGTTAAAACCAGCCGTAAAATTTACGCACCACAAAAAAATGGAAAGCGTGATGTTGTGATTGCGATTGATGCCGGGCATGGGGGGGACGATCCCGGTGCGCTCGGTCAGCGGGGTACACGTGAAAAAGATGTGGTGCTGGCCATTGCTCGCAAACTGGAAAAGCTGATCCGCAAAGAACCGGGAATGACCCCAGTGATGATTCGCCGTGGTGATTATTACGTCGGTTTGAAACAGCGGGTTAAAATTGCGCGAAAAAAACAGGCCGATCTTTTTATCTCGATACACGCGGACGCGTTCCGTAATGGTAAGGCGCATGGTTCTTCTGTATTTGTACTCTCTGAACGAGGGGCCAGTAGTGAAGTGGCCAGCTTCCTTGCCCGTTCAGAAAACCGTTCGGATTTGATCGGTGGCATCAATCTGGATGATAAGGATGATTTATTGAAATTGGTGTTGCTGGATATGGTAAAAAATTCCACCATTGAGGATAGCCATGATATCGCCGCGCGGGTATTGGGTAATCTAAAAGGGGTTAATCGCCTGCATAAGTCGCGGGTTGAACGTGCGGGCTTCCGGGTGTTGAAAGCGCCGGATGTGCCTTCAATTTTGATTGAAACCGCGTTTATTTCCAACCGGGAAGAAGAGCGCAAGTTAAAAAGCAGTCGTCATCAGCAGGCCCTGGCGAACTCGATATTAAAAGGGGTGCGCAGCTATTTTCATGCTAATCCACCGCCCGGCACCCGGCTGGCACTGAAGCCGAAGAAACATATTATTTCCCGTGGTGAAACCCTGTCCGGGATTGCAGCACGTTACCAGATCAGCATTGCCTCATTAAAGCGCAGCAACAGTTTGCGTAGCAATACTTTGAAAGTTGGCAAGGTTTTGCATATTCCGGTTAGCTGAAAATTTTTGATATTTAAAACGCAACACCGCGTTGTTAACACTCTCTCCCCTGAGGGGGAGAGTGAGAGAGATTCCTAGCCATCAATACAACCCTGGGGTGCTGGCAGACCGGCGATGCGGGAACCCTGGCGTGACGGGCCGCCGGGAAAGAGCTTATTGAGCGTGTCGCGGTTGCTAACGTCGGTGCCCATTTCTTCTCCCATGTGCCTGATCAGAATTTTCACCATGGGCGTAATGCCATACTTGAAATAGAATTTTCTCAGATAGCAGAGCACGTTCCAGTGCGCCCTGGTTAGCTCAAGATTTTCCTTTTGCGCGAGATGGACGGCTAGTTCTTCATCCCATTCTTCGGGATGCACCAGATTCCCACTGGGATAAACCTTGATGTGCTTATCCTTGAAATCAAAGCCATCGCTATAATGTTGTGCTCCTGACGTGGTTGTGGCCTTGCTGAGCTGAGTATTTTGTTCTAGCTCGGAGTCCAGCATGGGAACCGGGATACCGGCAATCTTACTGCCCTGATATTGCATGCCACCAGGAAACAGTGCGCTGGTGGCATGCTCTGTTGCTTGCTCCGGGCTGAGTTTCTTAGCGATTTCACGTTTTAATAATTTAGTGATGGGAGGAATGTTGTAAGTTGAATAATAATCGCGCATCAGTTTGAGTATGTCCCAGTGGGCATCGGTTAGACTCAGGCCTTCTGCTTTGGCGATGGCTTTGGCGACATCAGGATTCCAGTCCGCAAGATTATTCAGACGGCCATCGAAAGTAAGATTGAAATTGTTACCATTGACGACGAGATTGCTCATGTATTTTCTCCATGTTGTTTTCTAATATGCTTACAGATTTAATTTAAGTGCCGGTTGATCACGTTTCGACCCGCTGTATTCACTTCTTCGGTGATTCCGGGTTTTCGCCTTTCGACTATTGCTTTAAGCTATAACAATGTCATCCACCCCGTTTATTTGTTTTCTTTCCCGCCAGCTAGCCAATCAGATTGCGGCGGGTGAGGTGGTTGAACGTCCGGCATCGATTCTTAAGGAATTACTGGAAAATAGTCTCGATGCGAAAGCCCATAAAATAGATATAGACGTTGAACAGGGTGGAATCAAGCTTATTAGTATCCGTGATGATGGTTATGGGATTGCCGCTGACGAACTGGCGCTGGCGGTGAGTCGTCATGCCACCAGCAAGATTCACTCACTGCCGGATCTGGAAGCCATTGCCAGTATGGGTTTTCGGGGTGAGGCACTGGCCAGTATCGGCTCGGTATCACGCTTGCAATTAACCTCCCGGCAGGCAGATAGCGAGCAGGCCTGGCAGTTACAAATCAGCGATGCCGATCAAGATCCTGCACCGCCGATCCCGGCGGCACATCCCATCGGTACTACGGTGGAAACCCGCAATCTTTTTTATAATATTCCCGCAAGACGTAAGTTTCTGCGCAGCGAGCGTACTGAATACCGGCACCTCGAAGAAGTGGTGAGGCGCATGGCCTTAGCTCGTTTCGATGTTAGTTTTCGCCTGCGCCACAATCAGCGAGAGATATTTCAGTTACCGGTGGCCACGGATCTGGCCGCACAGGAGCGCCGGCTAGGGCGACTCTGTGGCAAGGCATTTGTGCAGCAGGCACGGCGTATTGATAGTAGCAGCAATGATTCTCCCCGCCTGCAATTAAGCGGTTGGGTGTTGCCTCCCGAGGCGGCACGCAGTCAGGCTGATCTGCAGTTCTTTTTTGTCAATGGTCGCATTATTCGTGATCGTTTGGTGAACCATGCTTTGCGTCAGGCCTATGAAGATCGTATTTATCCCGGCCGTCATGCGGGCTGGGTCTTGTATCTGCAACTCGATCCCCATCAGGTGGATGTGAATGTGCACCCCACCAAGCATGAGGTTCGCTTTCGTGAGGCGCGGCAGGTGCATGATTTTCTTTCCCATAGTTTGGCGAAGATTTTTTCAATGTCTGAATCCACAGTCGATACGCTGGAGTCGACTGCGGCGCTGGCATGGGTAACTGCGGCGGAGGGGAATGTGCCGCAGGCTGCTGCCTCTTCGAATTATGTTCATGAACGTGCAGGGGGGCGGAGCAGCCATCTGTCTCCTTCTCGATCTAGTCTGCGTGAATCGGGGGCTGTTTATGATCGTCTGCGTGGTCTGGCATCGGCCTCGACAGAGGTGGCATTGCCTGCGAATGAAAGTTCTGGCTTGCAGCTGCTGACGCGTATTGGTGATCACTGCCTGCTGGCTAAGGTCGATAACCGTTTGCTGTTAGTGGACATCCCGGCGGCTCGAAGTTACTTGTTGCAGCAGCAGTTGCAACTGTATTTAGATGAGCAGCCGATCAGCCAGCCTTTATTGTTTCCCCTGTTATTTGAGCTGAATGCTATTCAACAACAAGGCTTAAAACAGCAGGGAAGCCTGTTGAGTGCGCTGGGTTTTGAATGGCAACAGCCTGCCACTGACAGTTTGCAATTGCGTGCCGCCCCTGCGGCACTGCGGCAGTTGGACTTTCAACAATACCTGCCTAATTTGCTGACCGCTTTGGCGGATGAGCATGTGTCAGCATTGACTGAATGTGCTTCGCTGGCTTCCCGCTTGCTGGCCAGCGGTCACCTTGAGAGCGGAGAATGGCTGGATGAACTGTGGGCACGGCAACCTGAGCCCAGGGCCGGGATCTGGCGACAACTGGATGCCGATGAGCTGGCGGCGTTGATTCATGCAGATTGATAAATCTTCTGCACAAATGTCATCGTCTCCAGTGGTGGTGTTGATGGGGCCAACCGCTTCGGGTAAGACCGATCTGGCGATTGAACTGCAACAGCATTTGCCGCTGGATATTATCAGCGTTGATTCAGTGATGGTCTATCGTGGTATGGACATCGGTTCGGCCAAGCCTGATGCAGAGACACTGGTGCGCGCACCGCACCGCCTGATTGATATTCGTGATCCGGCAGAAGCCTATTCGGCAGCAGAATTTTGTGCGGATGCAGGGCGGGAAATCAGTGCTATTCATGCGGCAGGACGTATTCCCCTGCTCACCGGGGGCACCATGCTTTATTATCGGGCCTTACTTTATGGCCTTTCTGAGTTACCCGCCGCCGATGCAGCAACCCGGCAGAAGCTGGAAGCCGAAGCCGCACAAATTGGCTGGACTGCTATGCATCAGCGTTTGGCCGAGATTGATCCGCCTGCCGCTGAACGTATTCATCCTAATGATCCACAGCGTATTCAGCGTGCGCTGGAAGTCTATGAATTGACTGGCCAGCCGCTCTCGGTCCTGCAGCAGGATAGAAATAAACGGGCATTGCCTTATCCGGTGATTAAGCTGGCGGTGGCACCAGAGGATCGCAGCGTGTTGCATCAGCGTATCGAATTACGCTTTGGGCAGATGATGGAACAGGGACTGGTGGCGGAAGTGGAAGCCTTGATGGCACGAGGAGATCTGAATTCCTCCATGCCATCTATTCGCGCGGTGGGTTATCGACAGGTGTGGGAACTTTTATCGGGGAGAATGGACTATACTGAGGCAATCGAGAAAGGCATTATCGCCACCCGGCAATTGGCCAGGCGTCAGTTTACCTGGATGCGTTCCGAAAAGGATTTGTGCTGCTTCGACAGTATGAATTCTGATCTCGGTCATGAAGTATTGAATTACCTGGATAGTGCCCTCAGGTAACAGTGACACCAATGTGATAAACTTTAGCTTTAATAGATTCAGAATACTCTGAAATAACAACATATATAACAAGGATTTTAATCCCGCCATCTGGCGTTAAATCTGACACTATATAATAACTTTGCGGAGATAATAATTATGAGCAAAGGGCAATCCCTTCAAGATCCTTTTTTGAATGCGCTTAGGAAAGAGCGTATTCCCGTTTCGATCTTTTTAGTAAACGGTATCAAATTGCACGGACAGATTGAGTCTTTTGATCAGTTCGTGGTTTTGTTGAAGAACACGGTCAGCCAGATGGTTTATAAGCATGCCATTTCGACGGTGGTGCCGGCGCGCAATGTTAAATTGGCTCCCGCTGAAACAAATGGCCAAAGCGGTCACGATATTGCAGATAAAGGTAATGTATAAGCCGTGTTCCTGCTCGTTGTTTCCAGGATGATGTTGTTTGTTTGAACGTCCACAAAAGGGTGAACGGGCGGTGCTCGTTCATCTCGATCTCTACTCTGATCTGAACCGCGAAGATTTGCGTGAATTCCGCGAGCTGGTTATCTCAGCTGGGGCTGAACCGTTGCTCACGATTACTGGTTCGCGCACTGCTCCTCATTCCCGTTATTTTATCGGCACCGGCAAGGCCGAAGAAGTGCGAGAGTGTGTGGAACGCGAAGAAGCCGATGTGGTGTTATTTAATCACGCCCTGAGTCCGGTGCAGGAACGTAATCTGGAACAACTGTTCCAGTGTCGGGTGCTGGATCGCACCGGCCTGATTCTGGACATTTTCGCCCAGCGGGCGCGAACTCATGAAGGTAAATTACAGGTGGAGCTGGCCCAGCTCAAACATTTATCAACGCGACTGGTGCGAGGCTGGACCCATCTGGAACGGCAAAAAGGCGGCATAGGCCTGCGCGGGCCGGGTGAAACACAGCTGGAAACCGATCGTCGCCTGCTCGGGGATCGTATTCGCACCTTAAATAAAAGGCTGGTTAAAGTTCGGCGGCAACGGGAGCAGGGACGACGGGCCCGTAAGCGGGCAGAGATGGCAACCGTGTCACTGGTGGGCTACACCAATGCCGGCAAGTCCACACTGTTTAATGCCTTAACCAAGGCTGATGTGATGGTGGCCAATCAATTATTTGCCACCCTCGATCCAACGCTGCGGCGGCTGGATTTGGCCGGAGGACAATCGGTGGTGTTGGCGGACACGGTGGGTTTTATCCGTCATCTGCCGCATGATCTGGTGGAAGCCTTTCGTTCTACGCTACAGGAAACCCGCGACGCGGATATGCTTCTGCATATTGTCGATGCGGCCAGTGAAGAGCGCAGTGAACAGATGGAACAGGTGAATCTGGTGCTGGAGGAGATCGGTGCTCAGGAGCAGCCGCAGCTGCTGGTTTATAACAAGATTGATCAGCTTACCGATGTTGCTCCGCGGATTGAACGAGATGGTGAGGGGCGACCCCTACGGGTCTGGATTTCGGCACTGAGTGGGCAGGGACTGGATCTGCTGCGTGAGGCTATTGTTGAAGTACTGGATCGGGGGCGTGTGATTCAACATCTGCAATTGTCAGCGGCGGAAGGTCGTCTACGTGCGCAGCTGTATGAGCGTGGACAAATCCTGCAAGAGTCTGTCGATGAGCAGGGCAACTGGCTGCTCAAAGTAGAATTACCGGCCAGTGAATGGCAGTTTTTGGATAAGCAGGAAAACATTAGCGGGCATATAATAAGTATTGATCAAAATCCCCTCCTTGCGGTTATGGGCGAAGCCCCATAGAATCGACATCTTAGTGTGACGGTCAGATGATGGTCTGTCACCCCAACTTACAACAACGACAACACTTACGGAGTCATGATATGGCCTGGAACGAACCCGGTGGTTCAGGAAATAATGGATCAGGAAATAAAGATCCCTGGGGAAACCGTGGAAATCAGGGTCCCCCTGATTTAGATGAGTTCATTAAAAAGCTACAGGCCAAACTGGGCGGGCTTTTTGGTGGCAAAGGCGGCTCCGGTTCTACCGGTGGCAGTGATGCGAGTGGCAATGCCGGTTCGATCAGTTTGGGTTTGATCGTCATCGTGCTGCTGGGTGTCTGGGCACTGTCCGGGATTTATATTGTTGATCAGGGTCGTCAGGGGGTGGTCCAGCAGTTTGGTGCCTTCAATACGATTACCGATCCGGGGCCACACTGGTATCCCCGATTTATCCAGACCGTTGAAATTGTTGATGTGGAAGACATCCGCAGCGTCAATCTGGGGCATGTTTCTGATGAAGCACTGATGCTGACCCAGGACGAAAATATTATCGATATCAAATTTACCGTGCAATATAAAGTAAAGGACGCGAAGGACTACCTGTTTAACGTCCGAGATCCGGATCTGACTCTACGTCAGGCCACTGAAAGTGCAGTACGTGAAATTATTGGTAAAAATAAACTCGATTTTGTTATCACTGATGGTCGTGTTGCGGTTGCCGCTGGAGTGGGTGAACTGATTCAAAACATACTCGATAGTTATGGCGCCGGGATTACCGTGGTCAATCTGAATATGCAGGATGCGCAGCCACCGGAGCAGGTTCAACAGGCTTTTGATGATGCGATTAAGGCACGTGAAGATAAACAACGTAGCATTAACGAAGCTGAAGCTTATTCTAATGATGTGTTACCTAGAGCGCGTGGTAAAGCCGCACGTGTGGTAGAAGAAGCGAAAGCCTATAAAGAAGAAGTGGTAGCGCATGCGGAAGGTGAAACGGAACGTTTCCTGAAAGTCCTGGGTGAATACAAAAAAGCGCCGAAAGTAACCCGTGAGCGCATGTACCTGGATGCAATGGAAGAAGTGATGGCCGGTACCAGTAAAGTCATGCTGGATGTAAAAAATAGTAATAACCTGATGTATCTGCCGCTGGACAAAATAATTAGCCGTAAGCCATCTGTGGTTGAAAGTGATGTAACTAGCACGCCGAGTACTACGCGCAGAAGAGCTCCTGCTTCTTCACGTGATAGTCGTTTCAATGAACGCCAACGCAGCCGGGAGGTACGTTAATGAACGGTTCTAAAGTGGGCATTCTGATTGCCATTGCTATCGTCGTAATTTTGTTTATGTCCTCGGTCTTCACTGTTAACGAGCGTGAGCTGGCAGTTAAGTTCCGCCTCGGTGAAATCGTCAAGGCAGACTACGAGCCGGGACTGTATTTCCAGATGCCCTTCATCAATAACGTGAAAAAATTTGATAAGCGCATTCTGACACTCGATGCACGTCCGGCGAATTATCTGACCAAGGAAAAGAAAAACGTAAATGTTGATTTCTTTGTTAAATGGCGGATTAATGATATCAGCATCTACTACACCGCCATGGGCGGTAATGAACGTAAGGCGATGGAACGTATTTATACCACCATCAATGAAAGCCTGCGTGGCGAATTCAGTAATCGTAATATCCAGAGCGTGATTTCCGGTGAACGTGCGATGATTATGGATGACGTGACCACGCGGGCAAACGAGCAACTGGGTAAATTTGGTATTAAGGTCGTGGACGTGCGGGTCAAGCGCATCGACTTTACTGCGACCATCAGTGAGTCGGTCTATCAGCGGATGGAAGCGGAACGTACCCGGGTAGCAAAAGATTTGCGTTCACGAGGTGCGGAAGCCGCCGAGAAAATTCGTGCCGATGCCGATAGGCAACGCACAGTAACCCTGGCGAATGCCTATAAAGAAGCGCAGCAGTTACGCGGTGGTGGTGATGCGAAGGCCTCTGAAATTTATGCCAAAGCCTATAAAAAAGACAGGGAGTTCTATTCCTTTTATCGCAGCCTGATTGCCTACCGAACATCGATGGGTCGCAATGGGGATATCATGGTCTTAGAGCCGGATTCTGACTTTTTCAGATACTTTAAGGATCCTAATGGCAAGCGTTAACATGCATGCTTGAGTATTTACTTACGGGTCTCGCATTATTGCTGGTATTTGAAGGTCTGTTGCCAGCGCTGAGTCCCCGCAATTATCGGCAGGCGATGCTAAATATGTGCAAAATGGAAGATCGTATTTTGCGTAGCATCGGCCTGCTGAGCATGTTTGCGGGTGCGCTGTTGTTGTATTTTTTCAAAAGCTGATTCAAAGACTGATTATGAAAAACGAACGCTGGCTGTTGCCGGAAGGTATCGAGGAAGTTTTGCCGCGCGAAGCGCGTGTACTGGAAAGTTTGCGACGCAAATTGCTGGATATTTATGAGAGCTGGGGCTATGCCCTGGTGATGCCACCCTTTATTGAATATCTGGAATCGCTGCTTACCGGCACTGGTAATGATCTTGATTTGCAGACCTTCAAACTAACTGATCAGCTGAGCGGCCGGATGATGGGAATTCGCGCGGATATGACGCCGCAGGTGTCCCGCATTGCGGCTCGTCATTTGCAGCAGGATGCGCCGTTACGTCTGTGTTACATGGGCAGCGTGATCAAAACTCGCCCGGATAGTTTTGCAAGTTCCCGCAGCCCCTTGCAACTCGGTGCGGAATTATACGGTCACCGTGGCGCTGAAAGTGATATTGAAATACTTTCGTTAATGATAGAAACCCTGCATCAGTCGGGTATCCGCGAACCCTATGTTGATTTAGGCCATGTGGGCATTTATCGGGGACTGGCTGAACAGGCAGGCTTGAGTCCGGCGCAGGAGTCAGAATTATTTGATGCCCTGCAACGCAAAGCCCGAACCGAAATCGAAACCTGTCTTAGCGACTGGAAGTTGAATGACAATGTTGCCGCAATGTTGCTGGCTCTGGTGGATTTAAACGGTGATGAAGAGGTACTGGCGCAGGCTTCAAGCCAATTGAAGACGGCGGCCGAATCGGTACAGCTAGCCTTAAAAAATCTTGTGGCGATAGCTGAGGGGCTGCGTCAGGGTCAACCGGAATTAAATCTGCACTTTGATCTGGCCGAATTACGGGGTTATCACTATCACACCGGGGTGGTCTTTGCCGCCTATATCGCCGGACGTGGACTGGCGATTGCACAGGGCGGGCGCTATGACGATATTGGTCAAGTGTTTGGATGTGCACGTCCGGCTACAGGCTTCAGCACCGATCTCAAAATATTGATCGAAACGCTACCGCAAACAACGGCGACTCAAGGTGCGATTTTTGCTCCCGCTGATAATGATATCGCTCTGTTAAAATTAATTAAAGAACTGCGTGCACAGGGTGAGTGTGTGGTTCGCTCGCTGTCGGGACAACAGGGTGGCGCGGCTGAAATGGGCTGTGATCGTGAGATTATAAAGAACGGGAAAAATTGGGTAGTTAAGTAGCTTGGGTATTCATTTGAATGCCCCATTGTCTGTTGCTGAGGGTATTTCTTTAAATCTTAAAATATAAAAAACTGGATTGAATTATGGGTAAAAACGTCATTATTATCGGCACCCAATGGGGTGATGAAGGCAAGGGCAAGGTCGTTGACTTGCTCACCGATCGTGCCAGCGCCGTGGTCCGTTTTCAGGGTGGACACAATGCCGGTCATACACTGGTCATCGACGGCAAGAAAACCGTATTGCATTTGATCCCCTCCGGTGTTTTGCGTGAGAACGTCATGTGCCTGATTGGTAATGGTGTGGTGCTCTCTCCTGAAGCCCTGCTCACCGAATTGAAAATGCTGGAAGATAATGGCGTACCGGCGCGTGAACGTCTGCGTATCAGCGAAGCCTGTCCTTTAATCCTGTCCTATCATGTGGCGCTAGATCATGCGCGTGAAGTGGCGCGAGGCAAAAAAGCCATTGGCACCACCGGTCGCGGCATCGGCCCGGCTTACGAGGATAAGGTTTCCCGCCGTGGTCTGCGTCTGGGTGATTTGTTCCACCGCGAACGCTTTGCCGCCAAGTTAGGTGAAGTGCTGGACTATCATAATTTTGCCCTGAAAAATTATTTCAAAACCGACACCGTTGATTTTAACCAGGTGTTAGATGAGAGCATGGCGATGGTCGATGATCTTAAACCCTTGATTGCTGATATTCCTGAAATGCTGCATACCTATCGCAGCAATGGTGATCATGTCATGTTCGAGGGCGCACAGGGTGCATTATTAGATATTGATCACGGCACCTATCCCTATGTAACCTCGTCCAATACCACCGCCGGTGGCGCGGCCACCGGTAGTGGCATGGGCCCGGCTTATTTTGATTATATTCTCGGCATCACTAAAGCCTATACCACCCGTGTAGGCTCGGGGCCTTTCCCAACCGAGCTTTATGATGGTGAAGGTTTATTGGATGAAGTCGGTCATCACCTGGCTGAGAAAGGTCATGAATTTGGATCCACCACCGGTCGGCCACGTCGTTGTGGCTGGTTTGATGCGGTGGCATTGCGCCGCTCTGCACAGATCAACAGCGTCACCGGCATGTGCATTACCAAGCTGGATGTGATGGATGGCCTGGATACGATTCGTATCTGTACCGGCTATAAAACCGCAGAAGGTATACGCGAAACCCCACCCGTGGGGGCTGAAGCTTTTGAATCCTGTGAACCGGTTTATGAAGACATGCCGGGCTGGACGGAATCCACCGTGGGCGTGAAAGACTATGATGCGCTGCCGGCAAATGCCTGCGCTTATCTTAAACGGCTAGAAGAAGTCACCGGGGTACCGATAGATATTATATCCACCGGGCCGGATCGTACTGAGACGATTATTCTTAATCATCCTTTTGATTAAAGACCGCTTCGCGCTGCAGGTGCGGCTTTAGCCGTACCTGTGACGCTGTCCGACACCTGGACTGTGAATTTTTCCGCGTGGGCACAAAAAATCGTGCCCACCCTACCAGCTATGTGTATTTTAAAAACAAATATATTCTCTGTGTCCTCTCGGCAACCACTCCTGCGTCCATGCTGTCGTGTGGTGACAATATTTTTATTCTATTGAAAAGGATGTCTGACCTGGATGCGGATAGAGTTTACCGTGGCGATGAGATTCGCTAATACAAAAAACCAGATACCAGTGCAAGCTGAGCGCAAGTAGTACGAACAGGTGAAACAATTCATGCGGGCCAATCACGCCGGGCAGGGGATCGATTAAACGGAAAAAATCAATTAATGCGCCCAATGTATAAGCCGCTGCGCCATACAGTAGCAGGGGCAAAAACCGGCTTCGATAGCGTTGATAAATTAGGATGGCGGTAATTGCGCCCAGCCAGCCGAGACCAAGATAAAGTAGCAGTCCCAGCCATTCATTCATTTCATTGAAGAATATCGTTTTCATGGTCAGGCCACCGCTGGCCAGCAACCAGAGCAGGCTGAGCACGCCCCAACGTCGCCAGCCTCGAAACAGAATAATATGAATTGGGGTAAAGGTTCCGGCAATGAGCACAAAAATTGCGGCATGATCCAGCCGTTGCAATACGGCTCGACCGTCGCCACCGGGTTCTAGCAAATGAAATACGCCACTCATGGCCAGCATAAAGACGCTGGCAAGAACAAAGACGGTAAGACTTAATATACGGATGCGGTTACCGCGCTCGCGTACGAGCAGAATGACACCGAGGAAGAAAAATAGTCCTGCAGGCAATAAATGGCTGAGCGAACTGACCGGTTCAGAAAATCCGGGTATGGAAATTATGCTGTTCAAAATGTTCACTCTTCGCGGGCTGGAAGATGAAGAGTAACGCAAGAAGGGGGAGGAAGAAACCAGCATACTGCCATTTCCTCCTGACACCGTTGGCGGGTTGAAACCCGTCCTACAAAACAGGTTGTAGGGTCGGATTCATCCGACCCTGGTAAGAATCCGGAACAAGAAGAAAAGCGTGAGGAGCCAATGAGGTTGCAAGGAGTTTAAGCTTAACAATAGGGGCTAATTTGAAGTCTCAATTATTAACGGCGCTCTCGTGGCCGATTGGGATTGTCCTGTAGTCGCTGGCGTTGGCGTTGGCGTTGCTTCGGGGTCATATTATGCCAGCGTTCGCGAACTCGCTGGCGTTGTTCGGGGGAGGTGTTGCGCCAGCGTTCGCGCATCGCCTGACGTCTTTCAGGGGGCAGGCTTTTGAACCAGTTGCGTTTCTGGCGCAGACTTTGCTGTTGTTCTGGGCTCAGTGAGCGAAAACGCTGGTAGCGTTCGCGTACCCGCTTGCGTTGTTCTGGACTCATTTGCTGCCAGCGTTGTAGACGCTGTTTGTTCTTTTGCCGTTGTTCTGGCGTCATGTTCATCCAGCGTTCAGCACCGCGGCTGAGGCGTTCGCGGTGTTCGTCCGGGATCTGATCCCAGCGAGATTCGAACTGTTTGAGGATGCGTTGTTGATCGTGGCTGAGATCGTTCCAGTCCTCGGCTGCGGGGGCAAGGCCTGGCAGCAGCAGTGCTACTATGAGGGTGATAAGTAAACTAGTTCGTCTCATGGGTGTCGTTCTCCTCAGGGTTCACCTGCTTTGCCTGGGTTTGTTCCGTTTCATCTTCGGCGGCGTCGAAAGCGAGATCGATCAACTCTTCTTCCGCCTGTCCAAAGCTGCCAAGAAATTCAAGAAAGGCTTCGTCTGGCAGGGGATCTGTTTGCAGATCCTGAGCGCTAACCGGTGCGGCCAGCAACAACAATAGCCAGGGACTAGCTCGCATGGGTCTCGCTTTCCAGTAGCCATTGATAAAAATCAAGATCCTCATACAGTTGCAGGCTGTCGTCGGCAGTGATGAGTTCCA
>CAZNRP010000044.1:0-23042 GCA_964575555.1 uncultured Thiohalophilus sp.
TGAAAATGGTCGTTTCTCTCATCGCACCGATTGCGATGGAAGAAGGTTTACGCTTCGCCATTCGTGAAGGCGGACGTACCGTAGGTGCCGGCGTGGTATCCAAAGTTATTGAGTAACAATGGACTTGGTGCGAGTGATAAGGCTTTCCTCGCCACGCGTTCCTGACAACTAGTTACTTGAATTTATAAGGTAAAGTAAATGAGCAAGAATCAGAATATCCGAATCCGCCTTAAGGCTTTTGATTATCGTTTAATCGATCAATCAGCACGTGAGATCGTGGAAACAGCAAAGCGCACAGGTGCGCAGGTTAAGGGGCCAATTCCCCTGCCGACCAAGAAAGAGCGCTTTACGATACTGGTTTCTCCGCATGTCAATAAGGATGCGCGTGATCAGTATGAGCTGCGTACGCATAAACGTCTGATGGATATTGTTGATCCGACAGATAAAACGGTAGATGCCCTGATGAAGCTGGATTTGGCTGCAGGCGTTGATGTTCAAATACAGCTGCAATAAGTAATTTTAAATTGCATAGCTGGCATTTAACCGGGAACGGGAGTTAAGAAAATGACGATTGGTGTAGTGGGTCGCAAAATTGGAATGACACGTGTCTTCACAGAAGAGGGAGTTTCCCTGCCTGTGACCGTCATTGAGGTTGAGCCCAATAAGGTGACTCAGGTCAAAACAGACGAAATAGATGGCTATTCTGCGGTGCAGGTTACGACCGGCACGCGAAGAGCAAAACGGGTAACGAAACCGGCTGCAGGGCATTACGCCAAAGCCGGGGTTGAAGCCGGACGTGGATTATGGGAATTCCGACTGGATGAAGGTGAAGGCACTGAGCTTGAACTTAAGTCTGAGATTAAAGTGGATATATTTGAAGCGGGACAGAAAGTGGATGTTACCGGCACCAGTATCGGTAAAGGTTTTGCCGGTGCGGTCAAACGTCATCACTTTGCGATGCAGGATGCCACCCACGGCAACTCGATTTCACATCGTGCGCCGGGTTCCATCGGCCAGTGTCAGACTCCGGGTCGCGTATTTAAAGGTAAAAAAATGGCTGGTCACATGGGGGCAGTAAAACGCACCATGCAGAACCTCGAAGTGGTTCGGGTTGATGGCGAGCGGAATCTGTTGCTGGTTAAAGGTGCAGTTCCAGGCAGCAAAGGCGGTAGTGTGATTGTTCGCCCTGCAGTCAAGGCTTAAGAGGAATAGACGATGGAATTAGCATTAACAACAGCAACCGGCAAAACTTCAAAGAAAACGGTTGATCTGCCTGACGAAATATTTACAGCGGATTTTAATGAGGATTTGGTACATCAGGCCGTGACCTCATATCTGGCCGGCGCTCGTGCCGGAACTCGTGCACAAAAGAACCGTTCTGACGTTCGTGGTGGTGGTAAAAAACCATGGCGACAAAAGGGGACAGGGCGCGCACGTTCTGGTACAATTCGCAGCCCGATTTGGCGTAGTGGTGGTGTCACCTTTGCAGCCAGGCCTCAGGACTTCTCGAAAAAGCTGAATAAGAAGATGTATCGCGCAGCGATGCGTTCAATTTTTTCCGAGTTGCTGCGCAATGAACGTTTGATTGTGATTGACGATTTCAAAATGGAAGCGCCAAAAACAAAAGAGCTGTCTGCAAAGCTAGATGCTCTGGGTGTAGAAAAAGTATTGCTGGTCACGGATGATTTGAATGAAGCATTATTTTTGTCGGCACGAAATTTATACAAAGTAGGCATTTGCGAAGTCGGTTATATCGACCCGGTTAGCCTGGTGCGTTTTGAGAAGGTACTGATGACAGTATCTGCGATCAAAAAGCTTGAGGAGTCATTGGTATGAGTCAGGAACGTTTAATGAATGTGCTGCTTGGGCCGCATGTCTCAGAAAAAAGTAGCGTTGTTGCCGACAACCATAATCAGGTTGTATTTAAAGTTGTCACTGATGCGAATAAAGCTGAGATCAGAAAAGCAGTAGAAATGATGTTTGAAGTTGATGTCGAATCAGTACAGGTTGCCAACGTAAAGGGTAAAACCAAACGCACACAGCGTGGCTTTGGTCGACGTAAAAACTGGAAAAAAGCTTATATCCGTCTGAAAGAAGGTCAGGATATTAACTTCGTTGGTACAGAATAAAGGTTACGGGAAAAGTAAAGATGGCAATCGTCAAATCAAAACCGACTTCTGCGGGCCGCCGCTTTGTAGTCAAGGTCGTTAATCCCGACCTGTACAAGGGTGAGCCCTATGCGCCGCTGCTGGAAAAAAAATCCAAGACTGGCGGACGTAATAATCGGGGTCGCATTACCACTCGCCATAAAGGTGGTGGTCATAAGCAACATTATCGCGTTATCGATTTTAAACGCAATAAAGATTCTATTCCTTGCAAGGTTGAACGCCTGGAATATGATCCAAACCGCAGCCCGTTTATTGCTTTGCTGCTGTTTGCCGACGGTGAGCGTCGTTACATTCTTGCGCCGCAGGGTGTAAATGTTGGTGATGAATTAGTTAGCGGGCCGGATGCCGCGATTAAAACAGGTAACTGTTTACCGTTGCGTAATATTCCCGTGGGTACCATAGTACATGCGGTTGAATTAAAGCCGGGTAAAGGTGCACAAATGGCACGTAGTGCCGGGACTTCCGCACAGTTGATTGCCCGTGAAGGCACACATGCCACTCTGCGTTTACGCTCCGGTGAAATGCGCAAGGTGCTAGCGGACTGCCGTGCAACTATCGGTGCCGTAAGTAATTCCGAACACAATCTGCGCAAACTGGGTAAAGCCGGTGCAGCACGCTGGCGTGGTGTTCGTCCGACGGTTCGTGGTGTTGCCATGAACCCGGTTGACCATCCGCATGGTGGTGGTGAAGGTCGTACTTCGGGTGGTCGTCACCCGGTTAGCCCCTGGGGTGTTCCGACCAAGGGTTATAAGACCCGCAAGAACAAACGTACCGATAACATGATCGTACGCCGCCGTAACAAGAAATAATTTTATTTGAATTAACTGACAGCGAGTAATTAACAGTGCCACGTTCTATCAGAAAAGGACCATTTATTGACTTGCACCTTGTAAAAAAGGTGAAGACAGCAATTGACACCAACTCAAAGCGCCCGATCAAAACCTGGTCGCGTCGTTCCATGATTATTCCTGACATGATTGGCCTGACTATCGCTGTGCATAATGGAAGGCAGCATGTTCCTGTGCTGATTTCCGAAAACATGATCGGTCATAAGTTGGGTGAGTTTGCTCCCACTCGTACTTATCGTGGTCACATTGCTGACAAGAAATCGAGGTAGGGAAGAGAATGGAAGTTGCAGCTAAATTAAGACATGCGCGTATATCCGCGCAGAAAGGTCGTCTTGTAGCCGACCAGATTCGCGGTCTTCCTGTTGAAGATGCATTGCAGACACTGACATACAGCCCGAAAAAGGCGGCCGCAATTATTAAAAAATTGCTGGAGTCAGCGATAGCGAATGCGGAACATAATGAAGGTGCCGATATCGATGAACTGAAAGTCGAACGCGTCTTTGTTGATGAAGGGCCGACTTTAAAGCGTTGGAGAGCTCGCGCTAAAGGTTCTGTTAACCATATTTTCAAACGTACCAGTCACATTACCGTGACTGTTGCGGAAAAATAAGAGAGCAATTATGGGTCAGAAAGTACATCCTACAGGTATTCGCCTTGGCATCGTCAAGGACTGGACTTCAAAGTGGTACGCCAATTCGAAGGACTATCCGGATATGTTGAATACCGATCTTGAAGTGCGCGCCTTCATTAAGAAGAAGCTGGCACATGCATCGGTTAGCCGTATTCAGATTGAGCGGACAACAGGTAATGCCACCATTGCCATTCACACTGCCCGTCCAGGTTTGGTAATTGGTAAAAAAGGTGAAGATATTGAGCGCCTGCGTAAAGACGTTACCAAGATGATGGGGCTGGCTCATGTTCGTATGAATATCGAAGAAATTCGCAAGCCTGAGCTGGATGCAACTTTAGTTGCTGAAAGTGTCGCGCAGCAGCTGGAACGCCGGATTATGTTTCGTCGTGCCATGAAGCGCGCCGTGCAAAATAGTATGCGCCTGGGCGCACAAGGTATTCGTATTAATGTCGCCGGACGTCTGAATGGTGCAGAAATTGCCCGTACAGAATGGTATCGCGAAGGCCGTGTGCCCTTGCATACCTTACGTGCCGACATTGATTATGGTGTTGCCGAAGCGAAAACAACCTACGGCATCATTGGCGTGAAGGTCTGGATCTTCAAAGGTGAAGTCATCGGTACTAAAGATGAAGCCGAAACTGAATCCGCGAAAGCGGCAGCCGGCTAACCAGGAGTCTGAATCATGCTGCAGCCAAAACGTACAAAATTTCGTAAACAACAAAAAGGTCGTAACCGCGGCCTTGCCAATCGCGCCAATAAAGTTAGCTTTGGTGAGTTTGGTTTGAAGTCAACCGCGCGTGGAAGAATTACCGCGCGTCAGATTGAAGCCGCACGTCGAGCTATGACGCGTCATATTAAGCGTGGTGGTAAAATCTGGATTCGAATCTTCCCCGACAAGCCTATTTCCAAGAAACCTCTGGAAGTCAGGCAGGGTAAAGGTAAGGGTAATGTTGAGTACTGGGTAGCCCAGATTCAGCCCGGCCGTATGCTTTATGAAATGGAAGGCGTGAGCGAAGAAATTGCCCGCGAGGCTTTCCGTCTGGCAGCCGCCAAGCTGCCTCTTAAAACCACTTTTGTTAGCAGGACGGTACTCTAAATGAATGCGACAGAATTACGTGAAAAAACAGCCGAAGAACTTAATACCGAATTATTAAGTCTGACGCGTGAACAGTTCAATCTGCGTATGCAACAGGCAACGGGCCAGATGGGACGTCCACACCAGATGAAAACTGTGCGTCGTAGTATCGCACGGCTGAAAACTGTTCTGAATGAAAAAGCAGGTAAAGCAGAATGAGTGAAGAAACAAAAGCTCAGCGCACAGTAACCGGTCGCGTTGTTAGTAATAAAATGGATAAATCGATTACGGTGCTGATTGAACGTAAAGTTAAGCATGCCGTTTATGGCAAGTATATTAAACGTTCAAGCAAGCTGTTTGCACATGATGCAGAGAATACCTGTAATGAAGGTGATCTGGTTACCGTTAGCTCATGTCGTCCAATTTCCAAGAATAAATGCTGGAAACTGGAAACCGTTGTTGAGCGCGCGCCAAGCATTTAAAGCGCATTCGTATTAATATAGAACATTACAGGATTTAGCGGAGTCACTTATGATCCAGATGCAAACAACACTCGAAGTTGCCGATAACAGCGGTGCTCGTCGAGTACAGTGTATAAAAGTATTGGGCGGTTCCAAACGCCGTTATGCCAGAATTGGCGATGTGATCAAAGTGAGCGTCAAGGAAGCTATTCCTCGCGGAAAAGCAAAAAAAGGCGAAGTCTTTAACGCGGTTGTCGTTCGTACCCGTAAAGGTGTGCGCCGCCCAAACGGTTCAGTCATTCGCTTTGATACGAATGCGGCGGTGTTATTGAACGCACAGTTGCAGCCTATTGGTACTCGTATTTTCGGGCCTGTTACTCGCGAGCTGCGCACCGAAAACTTCATGAAAATTATTTCACTGGCGCCAGAAGTTCTTTAAGTCGTTGTCCTCTGAGATTAGTGAGATAAAAGGTAGAATAAGGCATGAACAAGATTAAAAAAGGCGATGATGTGATTGTCATCGCAGGCAAAGATAAGGGCAAGCGGGGCACGGTTAGCCGTGTAGTAACAGAAACTGCCCGGGTTTTTGTTGATAACATTAATGTGGTTAAAAAGCACCAGAAGCCGAATCCTAATGCCGGCGTTCCTGGCGGGATTATCGAGAAGGAAATGCCATTAGCAGTATCGAATGTGGCAATTTTTAATCCTTCTACCGGTAAAGCTGACAGACTTGGTTTCAAGTTCCTTGAAGATGGCCGTAAGGTTCGTTACTTCAAGTCGAACGGCGAAGTGCTGGACGCTTGATAAACAATATATTCGAATAGATTATTCAGGTTATAAATGATGGCACGCTTGCAAGGTTTTTATAAAGATACAATCGTCGACAAACTGAAAGAACAGTTTGCTTACAAAAGTGTAATGGAAGTTCCGCGCATTACCAAAATCACCCTGAATATGGGTGTGGGTGAAGCACTGACAGACAAAAAAGTGCTGGAACATGCGGTTTCAGACATGGCAACTATTGCCGGTCAGAAGCCCATTATTACCAAGGCGCGTAAGTCAATCGCAGGATTCAAAGTTCGAGAGGACTGGCCCATTGGTTGTAAGGTGACCTTGCGTCGTGAGCGCATGTTTGAATTCCTGGATCGGCTGATCAATATCGCTATTCCGCGTATTCGTGATTTCCGTGGTCTGAATTCTAAATCATTTGATGGTCGTGGTAATTTCAGCATGGGTGTACGTGAGCAGATCATTTTTCCTGAAATTGATTACGATAAAATTGATACCTTGCGTGGTATGGATATCACGATAACAACAACTGCAAAAACAGACGAAGAAGGACGCGCTTTACTTGCGGCATTCAACTTCCCTCTGAAAACTATTAAAGGCGCAGGAGAATAAGATGGCCAAGTCCAGCATGAAAGCACGTGAAGCAAAACGTCTGAAAACCGTACAAAAATATGACGTAAAGCGTAAAGAGCTGAAAGCTATCATTAAGAATACTGAACTCGGTTACGAGGAACGTTTTGAGGCACAGCAGCAGCTACAGAAGCTGCCGCGTAATGCCAGCCCCGTTCGTATGCAGCGTCGTTGCCGGATTACCGGACGTCCGCATGCGGTTTATCGTAAATTTGGTCTTTGCCGTAATAAATTACGCGAAGCCACGATGCGCGGTGATGTGCCGGGCGTTCGTAAGGCCAGCTGGTAATTGGCAGGAGATATAAATTATGAGTATGACAGATCCTATTGCAGACTTACTGACCCGTATCCGTAATGCATTAAGTGCGGGTAAGGAAAATGTAAGCATGCCTTTTTCCAAACAGAAACAGGCCATTGCTAATTTGCTGGAAGCCGAGGGTTACATCAGTAGCAGCTCCCGCGCTGAAAATGATGGCAAGCCACAACTTACGATTGAATTGAAATATTTCAATGGTAATGCGGTTATTGGCAAAATTAAGCGAGTTAGTCGTCCGGGTTTACGCATTTACAAGGGTAAGAATGAGTTACCTAAAGTGATGGCGGGGCTGGGTATCGCAATTATTTCCACTTCAACAGGTCTGATGACCGACCGTGCAGCGCGTAAAGCGGGCTGTGGCGGTGAAGTACTGTGTTACGTACAGTAAGGGCAAGCAGATAATGGCAAGATTAAATCCGATTACCGTTCCCAAAGGTGTTGAAGTCAGCATCCAGGAGCAAATGGTTACAGTTAAAGGCAGTAAGGGAAGTCTGGCTCACCAGGTTCACACTGCGGTGGAAGTATCCAGTGCAGATAATGTCGTTAGCCTGTCTCCCCGTGATGGACATTCCAATGCCATTGCGCAAAGTGGAACCGCACGCGCATTGATCAATAATATGATCCTGGGTGTGAGTAATGGTTTTGAGAAAAAGCTGGAATTGGTTGGGGTGGGTTATCGCGCTCAGGCACAGGGCACTAAATTGAACCTGACCCTGGGCTTTTCTCATCCGGTTAATTATGAAATGCCTGAAGGAGTGAGTGTTGAAACCCCGAGCCAGACTGAAGTTGTGCTCAAGGGTATCGACAAGCAGCGTGTCGGTCAGGCAGCCGCAGAAATTCGTGCATTCCGTCCACCCGAGCCATATAAAGGCAAAGGTGTGAAGTATGCAGATGAACATATTGTTCGCAAAGAAGCGAAGAAGAAGTAAGGCAGGTATAAGAGAATGGATAAAAAAACTAACCGTTTGCGTCGTGCACGTCGGACTCGCGCCAAGATTCGTGAGCTGGCTGTGCCTCGATTGAGCATTTTCCGCACATCAAAGCATATTTATGCCCAGATCATTGCAGCTAATGGCAGCGAAGTTGTTGCTTCTGCTTCAACAGTGCAGGGTGAGATTAAGTCTGCACTTAAATACACAGGCAATGCCGAAGCCGCTGTCGTTGTGGGTAAAGCCATTGCTGAAAAAGCGAAGATGGCAGGCATTGAATCGGTTGCTTTTGATCGTTCAGGCTTCCGATATCATGGCCGGGTCAAGGCTCTGGCAGATGCCGCGCGCGAAGCCGGCTTGAAAATTTAAACCCGGATTAAAACTGGAATAGGTTAAATATAATGGCTGGATTTGATAAAGAACAGAACAGTGATGGCTTGCAGGAACGTCTTGTAGGTATTCGCCGTGTTGCAAAAGTTGTTAAAGGTGGTCGTGTTTTCGGTTTCTCCGCACTGACCGTTGTAGGCGATGGTAATGGCAGCGTCGGCTATGGTCGTGGTAAAGCACGCGAAGTGCCTATTGCGATTCAGAAGGCAATGGAAAATGCGCGCAAAAACATGTGTAAAGTCGCTTTGAACGAAGGCACCTTACAATACCCGATTACTTCTGAAATCGGTGCGGCCAAAGTTTATATGCAGCCTGCCTCTGACGGTACTGGCGTTATTGCCGGTGGCCCGATGCGTGCGGTGTTCGACGTGGTGGGTGTACGTAACGTACTGGCTAAATGCATTGGTACAAATAATCCCATTAACGTGGTGCGGGCAACGATTGACGGTTTGAGCAATATGGCTTCACCTGAAAGTGTTGCAGCGAAACGCGGCAAATCAGTTCAAGATATTCTGGAATAAGGTCATGGCAGAAAAAGGCAAAATCAAGGTAACGCTGGTTCGCAGCATGCACGGAAGACTGGCTTCTCATAAAGCCTGTGTCACCGGTTTAGGTTTGCGTCGTATGAATCATGTTGTTGAAGTTGAAGACACACCCTGTACTCGTGGCATGATCGATAAAGTCCACTACATGGTTCAGGTTGTAGGGGAGAATTAAGCATGTATTTGAATACATTAAAACCCGCTGATGGTGCGAAACAAAACCGCAAACGTGTTGGTCGTGGTATTGGCTCAGGTTTCGGTAAAACTTGTGGTCGTGGTCATAAGGGTCAGAAATCACGTTCAGGTGGTTATCATAAAGTGGGTTTTGAAGGTGGACAGATGCCTTTGCAGCGTCGTGTCCCAAAAGTTGGCTTTAGCTCACGCGTGGGTCGGGTAACCGATGAAATTCGTTTGCATGAATTAAATAATCTTGCCGCTGATGTGATCGATCTGGAAGTTCTGAGAAAGGCCAATCTGATCAATAAAGGCATCCTGCATGTGAAGATTATGGTCTCTGGTAAAATTGAAAAAGCCGTGACGTTGAAAGGCATTCGTGTCAGCAAAGGTGCCCGTGAAGCGATTGAAGCCGCTGGCGGAAAGGTAGAAGAGTAAATTATGGCTGGTAAACGCGCAGGGACTCCAAACGTGGCTGCGGGCGGAAAATTTAAAGAACTCAAGCAACGCATTCTATTTGTTCTAGGTGCCTTACTGGTTTTTCGAGTAGGTTCATTTATTACCGTGCCGGGGATTGATCCCGATACGCTGGCGCGTTTGTTTGAGCAGCAAAGCGGCACCATTATGGCCATGTTTAACATGTTCTCTGGTGGTGCACTGTCGCGTTTGTCCCTGTTTGCCCTTGGCATCATGCCTTATATCTCAGCGTCAATTATTATTCAGTTGCTGACTAAAGTGCATCCCAAGCTTGAACAATTGAGTAAGGAAGGCGCGGCCGGTAAGCGAAAGATTACTCAGTACACCCGTTTTGCTACTTTAGGTCTGGCGACGTTTCAGGCCCTCGGTGTTGCCGTAGCACTTTCTCGTCAGGACGGGCTGGTGATTATTGATCACAATACCTTCTATCTGACTACCGTCGTTACTCTGGTAACCGGCACCATGTTCTTAATGTGGTTGGGTGAACAGATTACCGAACGCGGAATTGGCAACGGCATCTCGATGATTATTTTTGGCGGGATTGTAGCCGGTCTTCCTGCTGCTATTGCCGGAACTCTGGAGCTGGGGCGTACCGGTGAGTTAAGTTATGGGTTTATTCTAGTGCTATTCTTACTGGCACTGGCTGTGACCGCCTTTGTGATTTTCATGGAGCGCGGACAGCGAAGAATCACGGTTAATTACGCCAAGCGTCAGCAGGGTCGTAAAATGTTTGCAGCGCAGACCAGCCATTTGCCGTTGAAAATTAATATGGCCGGTGTGATTCCGCCCATTTTTGCTTCAAGTATTATTTTGTTTCCGGCGACTATTGCAGGCTGGTTTGGCGGTGCGGGTGATGGGCCAATGGGCTGGTTACAGGATGTGGCGACCATGCTGTCACCGGGACAACCCCTGTACGTCATGTTATATGCGCTGGCAATTGTATTTTTCTGTTTCTTCTACACTGCATTGATGTTTAATCCGAAAGAAACGGCTGATAATTTGAAACGCTCCGGTGCGTTTGTACCGGGGATTCGTCCGGGCGAACAGACGGCAAAATACATCGATACTATATTAGGACGCCTAACCCTGGTGGGGGCTGCCTATATTACGGCAGTTTGTTTATTGCCTGAGTTTTTGATTGTTTACTGGAATGTCCCGTTTTATTTCGGCGGCACTTCACTGCTGATTATTGTAGTCGTGGTGATGGATTTTATGGCCCAGGTTCAGGCGCACATGATGTCTCACCAGTATGAAGGCCTGATGAAAAAGTCTAACCTGGGTGGGTCAGGCGGTGGACTGCTAGGTTAGTTTGAATATAAATTTTAGTTTGGAGAGAAACAATGAAAGTACGTGCATCGGTTAAGAAGTTGTGCCGTAACTGTAAAGTCATTAAACGCAAAGGTGTCGTTCGCGTAATTTGTACAGACCCGCGCCATAAGCAGCGTCAGGGCTAATATTGCAGTAAAGGTTAGTTTCCGGGTATAGATTACCCGAGCAGGCTTGCACGGGGCGGTATTTGCGCGTAGAATTGCGCGTTTTCGCGTGTCCCGCACAAGAATTTTCGACTTAAAAAGTAATTTTAGGAGTGGCTAGATGGCCCGTATAGCTGGTATTAACATACCCGACAACAAACATGCAGAAATTGCCCTGACGGCTATTTACGGCATCGGGCGTACACGCGCAAAACAGCTTTGCACCGATGCTGGTGTCAATCCCAGCTCCAAGGTTGGCGAGCTGGCTGAAGTTGATGTCGAATCTCTGCGTACAGAAGTGGCAAAGTTTACCGTTGAAGGTGATCTGCGCCGCGAAGTTTCAATGAATATTAAACGCCTCATGGATTTAGGTAGCTATCGCGGTATTCGTCATCGCCGTGGTCTGCCTCTTCGTGGTCAGCGTACCCGCACCAACGCACGTACCCGCAAGGGTCCGCGTAAACCCATTAAACGTTAAGCACAATTCAGGTTTAAAACATGGCAGCTAAGTCAGGTCGTACACGTAAGAAGATTAAAAGAGATATTGCCGATGGTATCGCGCATATCCATGCTTCCTTTAATAATACTATTGTTACTATTACCGATCGTCAGGGCAATGCACTTTGCTGGGCGACCGCCGGAGGTTCAGGCTTCCGTGGCTCACGTAAAAGTACCCCGTTTGCAGCCCAGGTTGCTGCTGAACGTGTTGGAGCCCTGGCCAAAGAATTTGGCATGAAGAATCTGGAAGTCTGCGTTAAAGGGCCGGGTCCGGGTCGTGAATCAGCGGTACGTGCACTGAATGGCAAAGGCTTTAAAATAACCAATATTTCCGACGTGACGCCCATTCCACATAATGGTTGCCGTCCACCTAAGAAACGTCGTGTGTAAGCGGGAGAATTATTGTGGCTAAGTATATTGGATCAAAATGCAGACAGTGCCGCCGTGAAGGTGAAAAACTGTTTATCAAGGGCGAAAAATGTTACAGCGGTAAATGCGCGATGGAAAACCGTGCCTTTCCTCCTGGTCAGCACGGACAACGTCGTAGTCGGGCATCCGATTATGCCAGTCAGTTACGTGAAAAGCAGAAATTACGTCGTATCTATGGCGTACTGGAAAAACAGTTCCGCGCTTATTATAAAGATGCCGATCGCCTGAAAGGCTCAACCGGTGAAAACCTGTTACAGTTACTGGAATCACGTTTAGATAATATCGTTTATCGTATGGGCTTTGGTGCTTCACGTTCTGAAGCACGGCAGCTGGTTCGTCACAATGCGATTACCGTAAATGGCAATAAAATGAATATCCCTTCCGCACAGATTAGCGCGGGTGACGTGATTGCTATTTCAGAGGCATCTAAAAATCAGCTGCGCATTAAAGGCGCACTTGATGCGGCACAACAGCGTGGTATTGTTGAATGGCTGGATGTCAATACTGGTAAATTTGAAGGTATT
Organism: uncultured Thiohalophilus sp.; assembly: GCA_964575555.1. Lineage (GTDB taxonomy): Bacteria > Pseudomonadota > Gammaproteobacteria > UBA6429 > Thiohalophilaceae > JAADGZ01. Next base: position 12,351 of record CAZNRP010000044.1, read on the forward strand.
TTCAAGAATGTTCCTGATCGCAGTGATTTGCCATCAGACATTAATGAACATCTGGTTGTGGAATTATATTCCAAGTAATTACTATATTTGATTCCCTGGTGGGAGTCATCTCGTACTCATTTAGAGTCGGATTAATTTTAAGAGGCTAATTCATGCAGGGGTTTGTAGCGGAATTTTTAACACCTCGGATTGTTGACGTTCAACAAACGGATTCAACCCATGCCAAGATAACACTGGAACCACTGGAACGTGGTTTTGGTCATACGCTGGGTAACGCCCTGCGTCGCATTCTTTTATCGTCACTGGATGGCGCAGCTATCGTTGAAGCTGAAATCGAAGGCGTACTGCATGAATACACGACCATTGAAGGTGTACAGGAAGATGTGATTGATATTCTTCTTAACCTGAAAGGTGTATCCATGCTCATGGAAGGCGAGCCGGAAGCCAAGCTGACCTTGAACAAGAAAGGTCCCGGTGTTGTGACTGCGGGTGATATTACGCTTGATCATAATATTGAAGTGATTAATCCGGAACATGTCATTGCCAACCTGACTGAAGCCGGTGAATTGAATATGACCTTGAAAGTCGTACGTGGACGCGGTTATGTTCCTGCCAGTTCACGACTGACAGACGAGTCTGAAGATCGTCCTATTGGCCGTCTGCAACTTGATGCAAGTTTTAGCCCGGTTCATCGGGTTGCCTATAATGTGGATCGTGCCCGTGTTGAACAGCGTACTGATCTGGATAAACTGATCATTGAGCTGGAAACCAACGGCACCATTGAACCAGAACAGGCTATTCGCAATGCAGCGACTATTCTACAGGATCAACTCTATGCCTTCGTTGATCTGCGGGGTCGTGAAGAAGTTGAGCCGGAAGAGCAGGAACCTGATATCGATCCAGTGCTCTTGCGTCCCGTTGATGATCTGGAGCTGACGGTACGTTCTGCTAACTGCCTCAAGGCCGAACAGATTTTCCATATTGGTGATCTTATTCAGCGCACAGAAGTTGAGTTGTTAAAAACACCTAATCTTGGTAAGAAATCATTAACTGAGATTAAAGATGTGCTGGCGACCCGTGGGTTGTCATTGGGAATGCGTCTGGAAAACTGGCCACCTGCAAGTTTGCAGGATAAGCAGGACAGTTAATTGTATTTGAGTGTGAACTACTATTAGTTCGCACTATTTTGAAGTTTAGTAAATAGAATTGATAAGGTAGAGAGCTATGCGTCACCGTAAAAGTGGTCGTAAATTTAATCGTAATAGTAGCCACCGTAAAGCGATGTTCCGTAATATGTCGGCATCATTGTTTGAACATGAATTTATTCGTACTACTCTGGCTAAAGCCAAAGAACTGCGTGGTAAGGCTGAGCCTCTGATTACTCTGGCGAAAGAAGACAGCGTTGCAAATCGTCGGCTGGCTTTTTCCCGCTTACGAGATCGCGAGATCGTCACCAAGTTATTTGAAGAGCTTGGCCCGCGTTATAAGGAACGTCCGGGTGGTTATGTGCGTGTTCTTAAATGTGGGTTCCGCCCAGGTGATAATGCGCCGATGGCTTATGTGGAGCTGGTTGATCGGCCGGTTGTTGCAGAAGAAGTTGACGAAGGTGTTAGTGAAGCCGCAACGGCCTGATACTAATCATTCTGAAAAAAGCCGGGCATTTGCCCGGTTTTTTTTTGATATAAAATGACCAGGTAAATTGGTTTGTTGAATGGAGGACAGCGGTTCCGATTATGTGTTGTCTCTTTGCATTGAACACACTAGACTTAGTGCTATTAAGATTACATGCTTATGCAGCTGTGACGGGATTTAAACAGGGGAGAGGGAGATGAAGAAACTTGGGTGGTTTATCGTATTAGTACTTATTTCATCGGTATCAATGGCTGTAGAGAAAGTAAGAAACCTCAATACCTATATTGGTGGCGGAGTGGGTGTAAGTAAAGACGTAATACTCGATAAGTTTTACAATGAAACCGTTGTTTCTGGCAAGATCTTTGCGGGTGCGGCTTATAATACATTTAGCGCGCTTGAAGTTTCTTATGCTTACCTGGGCAGCTTTGCGAATGGTAATGTTAAAGAGCATGCAGTGGCTTTGAGTCTAGTGGCTTTTGCGCCTTTGACCGATTCATTCAGGTTAATAGCCAAGGCTGGTATGTATTATTATCAACTCGATGTTTCTGGCACAAAAACAAATGATAATGAAATCACCTATGGATTGGGTCTGAAATATAATTTTGATTATCACCATGCTATACGTGGTGAGTGGGAACGCTATAAAAGTCTTGGCGGTAGTGATGTGGATATGTATTCAGTCAGTTACAGCCTTCGCTTTGGCAATCCCTGAGCAATAAAGGAGTCAGGTATGATCCTGCTCTTTACTGATTATGGCTGGCAGGCCGCCTATGTCGGCCAGCTTAAGGCGGCTATTTACAAGGTATCCGCCTCGCTACCCGTCATTGACCTGCAACATGACGCACCTCCGTTTAATCCTCGTGCTTCGGCCTACCTGCTAGCCTCACTAATAGATTTTCTTCCCCCTGAAGCGGTTGTGCTTGCAGTGGTTGATCCTGGGGTAGGTAATGATTCACGCCGTCCACTGGTGATGAAAGCCGATGCCCGCTGGTATGTTGGCCCGGACAACGGTCTTCTAAACGTGGTTGCCAGACATGCTCAAAAGCTTGAATTTTGGCAGATTGACTGGCGGCCGGAAGGCTTAGGAAAAACCTTTCATGGGCGTGATCTCTTTGCTCCCATTGCGGCCCTGCTGGAATCAGGAGGCGAAGCCGAGTTGACTCCACTTGCCTGCGACGAGATTGGTTTTAAAGACTGGTCACTGGATTTGGCTGAAGTAATTTACATCGATAATTTTGCTAATGCAATAAGTGGACTCAGGGCGGAGACGGTTTCAATCGATATGCGTATTCGTCTGGGGGATCGCGATGTGGGTTTTGCAGAAACATTTTCCGCTGTCGCAGAGGGAGAAGGGTTCTGGTATATCAATGCCAATGGTCTTGTTGAAATCGCAATCAATCAGGGACAGGCGGCACTGGCTTATAACTTGAAAATTGGTGATCCAGTAAATATGTATCAGCCTGAAGGATAAATATAACAATTTCGGCGACAGTCTATATATTAATCCTCCTTTCTAGATTTACATTCATATTTTGATGATTGAACGCTGTTGCGGCCATACAAACTTCGACTTGCAGGTACGACTTCAATCGTACTAATCGAAGTGACAATGCGACATCGTTTAACCCTGCGTTCGATTTCAATCGTACTGCGGCGAAAATAAAACTGGGATTAAGTTGAAGTAAAAGGTTAATAGGCAGGAATTGGTTCCATTTGCAGGCCGTCCCCGGTTTTGCATTCTAATTAGATGATGGCTGGCAACGACGTTCTATAAACAGGCTGTTTCCGGTTATTTTTTTAGCCTGTCGTTTCGCTTCAGTCGCAAGTGCAGCTACGTCATGGTGTGAGTGGCAGTTAATAATATCAGGGCTGACTGCACCAATGGAGAGACTTAACATGTCATAAAACTGCTCACGGCCACGGCGATCACTGGCAAGTATTCCGCCGCGTTTTCGATCGGCTACGCTATAATAGACAGGAATATCTTTTTCGAATTGTTCCAGTATATTTTCGCAACGAATCTTCCAGTCGTCACTTTGAAAAATGACAATAAAATCATCTCCGCCGATATGACCAACAAAATCACGGTTTTCATCGACATGAAATACGAGAAGCTCTGCCAGTTTTTGAATAACATCATCACCATGCTGATAACCGTATACATCATTAAATGGTTTAAAGTTATCGAGATCAAAATAACCTATGGTAAACGCTTCTTTTTCTTTCAGAATTCTATCAATCAATTCATAGATGGGTACATTTCCTGGCAACATAGTCAGGGGATTGGCATGACGGGCATTTCTAATCTGAAGATCAGTGATTTTTTTTAGTAAATCGACAACTTTGCCGATTCCCGCAAAATAACCATTATCGACAATAATAAAGTCATCTTCGATAGCCAGATTACTATTATCGGTAATAAGTTTGCTGGCATCTTCAACATATAAATTTTTGTCCACCATTACCGGCTCCTCTTCCATGAAAAATCGGATGGGCTTTTTTCCATAAAGGGCACGGCCATAAGGATTAACGAACAGATCCAGCAATACGCTGCGCCGAGTAATTCCCACCGGCTGCAGTGATTCATCAACTACGGCAAGTGTACTTAGTGAGCGATCATTTCGGAACTTATCAACAACAAATTCAAGTGATGCTTCTGTGCTGATAGAGGGTGATTCCCGCAATAAACTGTTGACCGAATCAGAAAGACGAAATTGCTTTTTATTTTCGAGACTGGATTTTCTCTCACAGGGTAATAAATTATTTTTAAGAAATATTTTTGGCTTTGCATGAGGATGTGCAAAATAATATCCCTGGCCAAATTCGATACCGATGTCACAAATGGTCTGACATTCCGTTATGGTCTCAATACCTTCGGCAATTACTTTACAATTCATGCTTTTTGCTATGTCATGAATAGAATAAATAAATTCCTGTTTAACCTGATCTTCATCCACCCCCTGAACGAAATGCCGATCTATTTTCACATAATCAGGACGTAACTCTGACCACATCCGTAGGCCGGCATAACCTGCCCCCAGGTCGTCAATGGCAATCTGAAATCCCATCGAACGATAATAATGTGTGGCTTTACGTAAGACATCGTACTCATCAAAAGGATATTGCTCGGTTAACTCGATGACAACGGATTCGGGGGGTATGGCCAGCCCCCCAAGTAACCGTTGCATTTCATCAAGTTGATTATTCTTTTCAAGTAAGCTTGCCGGACTTGCATTCAGAAAAATTTTCCCTGGTAAACTTTGCTCCTGGAATCGATTCACTGCGAGAGAAAGGCACAGTTTTTCCAGCTCATAAAGCCGACCAGTCTGCTGTGCGATATCAAATAACACCTCAGGACTATGTAAGGGGCTGACTGAAGGTCCCCGACTCAGCGCTTCAAAACCATGTATCGTTTTTTGTCTAAAACTAACAATTGGTTGAAAAACTGAGGTAAGGTTCTGTTGTTCAATGGCATCTGCAAGCGTTGCCTTCATGTCTTGCATATTCATATTATAAATAACTCCAGGTTTTTCTGCATACCCCGAAAAAACATACAAATATTCGGGATTAATTAATGGTTTCCTGCGCTATCGGCACAGTAAAGCAGAACTTTACCTGTCATAATTGTGTAACGTTTTAAGCAAACTTAAACACCCTGTTTACAAGTGTTCAATCGCGCCGTTCGGGTCAGGCCTTACATTTGACAGTTGTTTCACAGGTTTTCACTTCCTGGCTAACAGCGGTTAACAGTGCATAGCCCACAGAGAATTCTAGGCCGACTTCTCCCTCAGGGATCACATTAAGGCAGGTAGTGGAATATAACTTGTGCAGGGCGTGTTAGTGTTAGTGTTAAAGGCTCTGTTTTTGCAATCAAGCAATTTTGAGCTTAGGATCTATTTAATCGGCGATTGCACGATGAAGGGTATTGCGGAATATTTTAACATCCACTGCTCAACAGTGAGTCGGGCAATAACACAGACAGGAAAGAAAATGCTTGATTGCAAGACCTGGCTCTGCTCCTCCCCGGTAAAATTCATTTCGTTAATACGCGCTTTAGATAATATCCCGTATGTGAACCGGGGTGTGCAGCAACCTCTTCCGGCGTTCCGGCGCAAACAATCTCACCGCCCTTGTTACCGCCCTCTGGTCCCAGGTCAATAACCCAGTCTACGGTTTTAATAACATCCAGGTTGTGCTCGATGATGATGATGGTATTGCCGTGATCACGCAGGCGATGCAGCACCTGTAGCAATTGCTCAATGTCATGAAAGTGTAGACCGGTGGTGGGTTCATCCAGTATATAAAGGGTATTGCCTGTATCGCGCTTAGATAGCTCACGAGCCAGCTTGATACGTTGTGCTTCGCCGCCAGAGAGTGTGGTCGCATTTTGTCCCAGGCGGATATAGCTTAGACCCACGTCCATCAGGGTTTGTAATTTACGCCGGATAGGCGGAATGGCATCAAAAAATACCAGCGCATCTTCGACGGTTAAGTCGAGTACTTCATAAATCGTTTTACCCTTGTATTTTATTTCCAGGGTTTCCCGATTATAACGTTTGCATTTACACACATCGCAGGGTACGTATATATCTGGTAAAAAATGCATTTCGACTTTAATTACCCCGTCGCCCTGACAGGCTTCACAGCGACCGCCTTTAACATTAAAACTGAAGCGTCCCGGTGAATAACCGCGTGCACGGGCTTCGGGGGTACCCGAGAACAGTTCGCGAATGGGAGTGAATAACTGGGTATAGGTGGCCGGGTTAGAGCGCGGGGTGCGACCTATCGGGCTTTGATCGATATCGACGACTTTATCAAACTGCCCCAGACCACTGACGCTTTCGCAGGGGGCAGGCTCGGTGCCTGCCTTATTAATTTCGGCCGCAGCATGCCGGTAAAGGGTGTCGTTAATCAAGGTGGATTTACCTGAGCCTGAAACGCCGGTAATGGCGGTCATCAAACCTATCGGAATGTGCAAGTCCACCTGTTTCAGATTATTGCCGCTGGCCTTATAGACACTGAGCATGCGTGTGGGATCGAAGGGAGTACGTTGTGCTGGAATGCGGATACTTTTCTTGCCAGAAAGGTACTGGCCGGTGAGTGATTCGGGATTCGCCAGCACTTCAGCCGGGGTTCCCTGGGCAATAATCTGCCCGCCATGAACGCCGGCACCGGGGCCGATATCGATAACATGATCGGCACTTAAAATCGCTTCTTCATCATGCTCAACCACGATCACGGTATTGCCTAAATCACGTAAATAATTGAGTGTGCTTAGCAGACGGGTATTGTCGCGTTGATGTAGACCGATGGATGGTTCGTCCAGTACATACATGACACCTACTAACCCTGCACCAATCTGGCTGGCAAGGCGAATGCGCTGGGCCTCACCTCCGGAGAGCGTGTCAGCACTGCGCTCCAGGGTCAGATAATCAAGACCGACATTCACCAGAAATTCCAGTCGCTGAATGATTTCTTTGACGATTTTTTTGGCGATTTCACCCCGATGACCGGGCAGACGCAGCTGGCGGAAAAAATCCAGTGCGGCATCAATGGGTAAAGACGAGGTTTGCGGCAGGGTGGCTTCGTCGATAAAAACATGACGTGCCGCGCGGTTCAGGCGGCTGCCGTGACAGTCCGGACAGGGCTGGTGACTGAGATATTTGGCCAGTTCTTCACGCACCACGTTGGATTCGGTATCCCGATAGCGGCGTTGCATGTTGTTGATAATGCCCTCGAAAACCTGCATCTTGCGATGCTCCCCGCCGCGATCGTTGAAATAAACGAACTCAATTTCTTCCTCACCGCTGCCATATAAAATGACATTTTGAATATGTTCCGGAAGCTCCTCAAAAGGTATGTCCATGTCAAAGTTATAGTGCTTTGACAGTGACAGCAGCAGCTGGAAATAATACACCGTGCGTCGATCCCAGCCGCGCACCGCACCGCTGCTCAGACTGAGTTCAGGGTGGGCCACCACCCGGCTGGAATCAAAAAACTGGTTATTACCCAGCCCGTCACAGCCCGGACATGCACCGGCCGGGTTGTTAAATGAGAACAGGCGTGGTTCCAGTTCGTTGATGGAATAGCCACAGGTCGGGCAGGCGTAGCGGGCAGAGAAAATAAGTTCGGCTTTCTTTTGTCCCTGTTCATCCACATTATCCATAAAGGCAATGCGGGCGATGCCATCAGTGAGGTTAAGGGTGGTTTCAAAAGAGTCTGCCAGCCGGGTCTGTATGTCCTCGCGAACTTTGAAGCGATCGACGACCGCTTCAATCGTATGTTTGCGGCGCAAATCCAGCTTTGGAATTTGATCCAGTTCATACACTTCGCCATCTACACGCGCACGGATATAGCCTTCAACCCGCAGTTGTTCGATAATTTGCTGGTGCTCACCCTTGCGGTTTTCAACTACCGGCGCGAGCAGCATCATCTTGCTACCCTTGGGCAGGGCCAGCACATGGTCAACCATCTGGCTGACGGTCTGTGCGTTTAAAGGCAGACCATGATCCGGGCAACGTGGCTCTCCGGCACGGGCAAAGAGCAGGCGCAGGTAGTCGTAAATTTCAGTAATGGTACCGACGGTGGAACGCGGGTTGTGTGAGGTGGATTTCTGCTCGATAGAAATTGCCGGCGACAGCCCCTCAATGTGATCCACATCGGGCTTTTCCATCACCGAGAGAAATTGCCGGGCATAGGCGGAAAGCGATTCGACATAGCGTCGCTGACCCTCGGCATAAATCGTGTCAAAGGCTAGAGACGATTTGCCCGAACCGGACAGCCCGGTGATGACGATGAGTTTATCCCGGGGCAGGGTGACATCGATATTTTTTAGGTTGTGGGTGCGTGCCCCACGAATGTGTATGAAGTCCATCTTTGATTCTTTGTTAACGGCGAACCTGTTAATATACGCTGTCTATCGCAAGGCAGCCAAAGCAATTTTGAATTTCAGGAGAATTTCCTGAAAACGGCTGATTAATTCCGCGTTGCCCTGAGGCCATAAGTCAGTTGCAAGGGCGCGATATCGCTATCCAGGGTTTTTATAGCTTTAAACATGTCAAAAAGTCCCCTCGGCTTCCAGCCTGAAAACATGACCCCGCGCGAGCGTCGCATTGCCTTGTCCCTGGCAGGCATATTTTCCACGCGCATGCTTGGGCTGTTTATGATCCTGCCCGTGTTCACGCTCTATGCGCAGGATCTGCAGGGTTATAGCGTTACCCTGGCTGGCATCGCCATGGGGATTTATGGTCTGACCCAGGCCATGTTTCAGATCCCTCTGGGAATGTTATCGGATCGCATCGGTAGAAAGCCGGTGATCATCGGTGGCCTGCTGGTGTTTGCTGCGGGCAGTGTACTGGCGGCACTGGCAACGGATATTAACGGCGTGATTGCCGGACGGGCTTTGCAAGGGGCTGGAGCCATTGCCAGTGCGGTGATGGCCCTGGCTGCCGATCTGACCCGTGAGGAACATCGGATTAAGGTGATGGCGCTGATTGGTATCAGTATTGGTGTGTCGTTCGCTGCTGCCATGGTGATCGGGCCGTTATTACATGGCTGGTTCGGGGTTCCGGGAATTTTCTGGACCACCGCTCTGTTGGCCCTGGCGGGCATTGCGATTGTCTATTTTGCAGTACCGCGTCCGGGAGTGAGCCGCTTTCACCGAGATACGGAAATTGAACCGGGCTGGTTTAAAAATGCCTTGCGTGACACCCAGCTGTTGCGTGTGGATGCTGGTATTTTTATTCTGCATCTTAATTTAATGGCTTCCTTTATTGTCATTCCCGGTATTTTGCAGCATGGCCTGGGGCTGGATGGCGGTCAGCACTGGATGGTGTATTTACCCGTGATGGGCGTGGCCATGATTGCCATTGTGCCATTTATCATCATTGCCGAGAAAAAACGCAAAATTAAGGAAATCATGCTGGGTGCAATAACCACCCTGATTCTGGCCCAATGGGGCCTGAGTCAACTGGACAGCACGCTGACCGGGATGGTAGCGATGCTGGGACTGTTCTTTATCGCTTTCAACCTGCTGGAAGCCACCCTGCCATCACTGGTGGCCAAGCTGGCTCCCACTGCACACAAAGGCACGGCAATGGGGGCTTATACCACATCACAATTTATGGGGGTGTTCGCCGGTGGCGTTATCGGTGGGGGTATCAGTGAGCACCTGGGCAACGAGGCCGTGTTCATGTTTAATGCTGCGGTTACCCTGATCTGGCTGCTACTGGTGGCTACCATGAAAAATCCGCGCTATTTCAGCTCCCAGCTATTGAATATCGGGAAGATCAGCAAGTCTGCGGCGGACAAGTTGGCAGTCGAATTAGCGAGGATCCGCGGGGTGGAAGAGGCTATGATTATCGCCGAGGATGGCGTAGCCTACCTTAAAGTGGACAAGGCGAAACTGGACACGGATGCGCTGTACGCTTTTTCACAGGCTGAAACTTAAAATCAGCTTACAAATCAATACAATATATTTATAAATTACAGGAGAATGTTATGGCACGGGGTATCAACAAAGTCATTTTGATAGGCAATCTGGGGAAGGATCCTGAAGTCAAATATGCCGCTAATGGCAATGCCATTGCCAATATTACACTGGCAACCAGCGAGTCATGGAAGGACAAAAATACTGGCGAACAGGTGGATAAAACAGAATGGCATCGGGTGGTATTTTTCCGCCGCCTGGCTGAAATTGCCGGGGAATACCTGAAAAAAGGTTCCAAGGTTTATATTGAAGGCAAGTTGCAGACGCGTAAATGGCAGGATCAAAACGGTCAGGATCGTTACACCACGGAAGTGGTTGCTAATGAAATGCAGATGCTTGACTCTCGCGGTGGTGGCAGTACCAGCTTCGATCAAAGTCAAAGTCAAAGTGCGCCCGCGCCACAGCGTTCCGCACCGCAGTCACAGCCCGCTCCGGCCGGGGACTTTGATGACGATATTCCATTTTGACCAAATATATAAATAGAAAGAGTTTATTATAAATATTAAGGCCCTGTTTTACAGGGCCTTTTTGTTTGTACTTTTGTCGGTTGCGTACACAACAATGTTGCATTG
>CAZNRP010000045.1:0-15986 GCA_964575555.1 uncultured Thiohalophilus sp.
CCGGCTGGGGGGGGGAGATCACTGATCTCACTGGTTCCCACGCTCTGCGTGGGAATGAGGTAATTATTAAAATCATACATGACAAAAATCAAAATGTCCCACAACTGCTCTGCACAAACAAAAAAGGCTTAGCATTTCTGCTAAGCCTTTGTTTTGTTTGGCTGGGGAACAAGGATTCGAACCTTGATTAGCGGTGTCAGAGACCGCTGTCCTGCCGTTAGACGATTCCCCAATAAATCAGTGACGAGTTACGAGGGACGAGTGGCAAGGCCTTCTTTCATCTGACCGCTGTCTTTTCCTCGTAGTATCGTATCAGCCCCCAGATCATTCTGGATATTTCCCTGGCTTCATCCTCAAATTTTTTAGCAGGTTCCAAATCAATAAAACCGGCAGCCCGGCCAATCATTAATTGAGTCTATAGTTCACCGCAGGAACCCTTGGCAATTTTGAGAAACTGGATCCGAATTCGATCTGTTTCCCTCTCATAACCTTCAGCGATGTTTGATGCTACGGAAAGCGCTGCGCGTGTAATTTGATCACGGAAACCATATTCTCGGCTATCTCTCATTAACTTATACAAATCAACAGATAACCGACAGGCTCGTTTCCAGACATCCAGATTTTCCAGCGATTCCATCAACCCCTCCCTGGGTTTGATTTTCAACCTCGTAACTCGTCCCTGCTCTAAATGTAAATTCGCGAAGCGAATTAACGTTTAGAGTATTGCGGTTTCTTACGCGCCTTATGCAGGCCGACTTTCTTACGTTCAACTTCACGGGCATCGCGGGTTACGTAACCAGCTTTGCGCAGCGGGCTGCGAAGTTCTTCGTTGTAGCAAATCAGGGCACGGGTAATGCCATGGCGAATAGCACCGGCCTGGCCGTTGTTGCCACCGCCTTTGACGAAAACTTTGATATCAAAGTTTTCCTGCATTTCAGCTACCTGTAGTGGCTGAAGCACTAACATGCGATTGGTTTCACGTCCAAAATATTGATCCAGCGGACGATTATTAACCACGATATTGCCACTGCCTGCACTAATATAAACACGGGCGGAGGAGCTTTTGCGGCGACCTGTACTGTAATATGTTTCTGCCATGTTACTTCCTTAAATTTCCAGCAATTTTGGTTGCTGAGCACTATGCTGATGTTCAGATCCGGCATAAACCTTGAGCTTGCGAAACATGGCACGGCCAAGACTGTTCTTGGGCAACATGCCTCTCACCGCCGCTTCAATGATGCGCTCAGGATGTTCGGCCCGCTGCTTCTCCAGGGTTATGGTCTTCAGACCACCTGGGTAGCCGGTGTGCCGATAATATTTTTTGCCCTGCTCTTTGTTACCGGTCACGGCAACCTTCTCGGCATTGATCACGACGATATAATCGCCGGTATCCACGTGAGGAGTAAATTCAGGCTTATGCTTGCCGCGCAAACGACGGGCAATTTCGGTCGACAGACGGCCAAGAACTTTATTCTCGGCATCGATAACATACCAGTCACGTTTGACGGTCTCTGGCTTTGCACTAACGGTTTTCATGCTTGTTGCACCTTAATCAAAGGTAAATCGCGGTTCAAAAAGAGGCGAAATGGTACTGAAATCAGGGCAAAGATACAAGGAAAAGATTCGAAATCATTTAAATCCCATTTCTGACCTACAATTTATTACCTAAATACTGCTGTTTTTGACAAATTTCAGGCAAAAAAATAGCGCGGTAAAGGGGGTAACCGCGCTTTAAAAATAACCACCATAAGGAGGATGGAGGAGTCAAAAACATGTAAATCAGTAGTCATTAATATAAGTAATTTATTATATTCTGTCAAGCCAATGCGTGACCTATTTCACACAGAAACGCTAACTTGTTGAATAACTAAATAATTAAGAAGCAATTATTTTTAACAAAAGTGAAGCAATCAGTCTAAAATCCGGCTTTCAAACAGGCTTTTAAGTCATTTAGCTGGCCATGAAAGAAATGCCCTGCCGAACTCAGCGTTTGAAACTGCGGCGCAGGCTCACGCTGAGCCGCCCAGTCAGCCACGGCTGTGGCTGATACCACCTCATCCTCGCCTCCCTGAATCACCATCCAGGGCACGGAGACTGCGGGAATGGCACTAAAATCGTACATATCTACCGGTGGTGCAACCAGCACCAGGCGCTCAGCATGCAGCTGTGGCATCGATTTCAGGGCAATCCAGGCTCCAAAGGAAAAACCCGCCAGCCACAGGGGAGAATCAGGGAAACGGGACTGCGCCCAGTTCGCCACCGCCAGCAGATCCTCGGCTTCGCCCTCACCATGATCAAACTCCCCAGCTGAGCGCCCTACCCCCCGAAAATTAAAGCGCAGGGTATGAGCTCCCAGCTCTCGGAATCCTGCGGCCAGAATATGCACCACCTTATTAGTCATGGTGCCACCATAAACGGGATGCGGGTGGCAGATGATCGCCAGCGGAACAGCTCGGGATTCGGTATTTGAATCAGCCCGTTCCAGCACCTCAAGCCATAGCTCTATGTCACCGGCGGGCCCGCTAATCAACTGCTCAGACATGATTATTCCCTCATTTTACCCGCAGACGCTCAACGATCTTTCCCTGTTGCAAATGCTGCTCAATAATTTCATCAACATCTTCTTCATCTATCCAGGTGTACCAGACCGCTTGCGGATAAACCACCACCACCGGCCCCTGTTCACAGCGGCCCAGACAGCCGGCACTGTTAATGCGCGTCCCACCCTCTCCGTTCAGCCCCAGTGCTTTAATTCGCTGTTTGGCATAATCACGCATTTTTTGCGCCCCCAGACGCGCGCAGCAGGACTCACCCGCCTCACGCTGATTACAACAGAAAAAAACATGGTATTTATAAAACATCGCACTCACTTAAAAATATCTGACAAAACTAAATCTAAACCCATCAACTATACCGTATAATTCTAACCTGAATCTGCGCTCATTAACTCTGAATTTATTATCGACTCACGCCCACTTGAACAGTAACGAAAACATACTCCAACTCGCGGATCGCTGTGTAAAATGCGGCCTGTGCCTGCCCCAGTGCCCAACTTACCAGCTCAGCCGCAATGAAAATGAATCCCCGCGTGGGCGCATTGCGCTGATTCAGGCACTCGCCAGTCAGCAGCTTACCGCTGACGATGATAGCCTCTACCAGCATCTGGACAACTGTCTGCTCTGTCGCCGCTGTGAACGCATCTGTCCTTCAGGGGTGAAATATGCGCGTATTATGGATTTGGCTCAGGAGCAAATCCATCAGGCTCACCCGCCTTCTCGCGCGAATAGATTCAGCCAGCAACTACTGTCACGCTATATGCAAAGTGCCTATCAGGCTCTCTATTTATATCAAAAGAGCGGGGCGCAAAAACTAGTCAAGCCACTATTAAAGAGCCACAAAAAACTATCCTGGCTGCACAGTCTGTTACCTGCCCTGCCAGCGGCACAAAAATTTAAATCCCATTATTCTACCAACACCAGTACTGCTGGACACCTTGCTATCTTTACCGGCTGCACCGGCAAAAATATTGACACCCCCACGCTGGATGCGGCTATCCGCCTGCTCAATGCATTGGGCTATAAGGTAAGTTTGCCGCCGGCACAAAACTGTTGTGGTGCCCTGCAACAGCACCGGGGCCAGACCGAAGAAACGCAGCAGCTAGCAGAAAACAATCTGCACGCCTTTGCCGATGAAAACTATGATGCCGTCTTATTTCTCGCCAGCGGCTGCGGCGCGCAATTAATGGAATACCCGCAACGCAACTGGGACAGTCGCGAGCGACAGAAAAAAGCGGAACAATTACAGGAAAAGTTGCAGGACATCAGCAGCTTTCTGGTGCATGCACTTAAAAAAAAACCACTCACCTTTGCGGCACTGGATAAACAGGTGGTGGTGCATCAACCCTGTAGCCAGCGCAATGTTCTCAAGCTGCCGGATACGGCCTCGCAGTTATTAGCCCAGATTCCAGGCATCCAGTTAAGTACTTTAGCGGAAGATAATCCCTGCTGCGGGGCAGCCGGTGATTACATGCTACGCCATCCGCAACAGGCACAGACACTACGTCAGCACCTGCTCGATAAAATACTTGCCGATAGAGTGGACATTATCGTCAGCACCAATATCGGTTGTAGTCTATTTATTCAAACCGGACTGAAAGACAAAAACATTCGAGTCATTCATCCTGTGCAACTACTGGCGGAGCAATTGAACGAAAGCAGGGATAAAATATGATGCTACAATTGTGTACGGCTGAAGCCATATCTACCCTCTCGCAGCAGCCATCCGCTGTGAGGAAACTCGGGCAACGGGATTAAACATGAAGCAACGCAACTACACGCCACTGGATCAACTAATGATGAATCTGGACACGGGTTTACGCACCCTGTTCGGCAAACCCAAAATTACCGAGCGTAGCAACCCGGCAGACACACAAACAGAAACAGAACTCAGCGATACTCAACGTGAACTTGCGGCACGCTTAATGCGAATCAACCACGCCGGTGAAGTGGCCGCACAGGGACTTTATCAGGGACAGGCGCTGACCGCGAAGCTGCCCAAAGTCCGCGATAAAATGCAACGTGCTGCAGAAGAGGAAAATGATCATCTTGACTGGTGTGAGCAGCGGGTAAAGGAAATGGGCAGCCATGTGAGTTATCTGAATCCGATCTGGTATGCCGGTTCGGTGACGATCGGGGCACTGGCCGGACTCGCCGGTGATAAGTGGAGTCTGGGCTTTGTGGCCGAAACCGAGCATCAGGTCGTGCGCCACCTGGACTCTCATTTAGAGCAAATTTCAGCGGATGATCAAAAGACCCGCGCAATTCTGGAACAAATGAAAACCGATGAAGGACAACACGCTACCCAGGCATTGAGCGCAGGCGGTATCCCCCTGCCCAAACCGGTGCAACAGCTGATGGGACTGACTTCAAAAATAATGACACGGGCGGCCTGGTGGGTTTAAACCACGTTATTCAGGAGCCAAATGATCACCGGCATTTTGTCTGGCTGGGTTAAAAATTATTATTCTTCGGTTCTGAGTATTGTTGGGCTTCATTTCATTCAACCCAACCTACAATAGCGGTTAAAAATATGAAGCTCAGTATTGAAAGAGTTGTATTTTAAAAACGAGTACATTCTCTGCGTACCTCTGTGGTTCAAGATCTTTTTTTGAGGTGGGAATGCCTCTGATATCAGATTCAACGCTCCAGAATAACAAAGCTATGAGCTTGTACATTGCGTTCATCGGCTTCGCAATCCACACGACTAACTTCATGCCATTGCGTATCATCAAACTCAGGAAACCAGGCATCTCCTTGCACCTGAGCATGCACCTGGGTTAGATACATGCGTCGAGCCTGCGGCAGCATTTGCTGGTAGAATGAGGCCCCGCCGATAATCATGATTTCATCGACATGCCCCGCTGCCTGCAAAGCCTCATCAATAGAATGCACCACCACCGCAGCTTCAGCCTGATAATCTTTATCACGGGTAACAATAATATTAGTCCGTTCAGGCAAGGGACGCGCACCGAAGGATTCAAAGGTTTTGCGGCCCATAATAATAGGCTTGCCCAGCGTATGCTGACGAAACCATTTCATATCGTTCGGTAACTTCCAGGGCAGACTGTTGTTAATACCGATCACACGCTCATCGGTCATTGCGGCAATAATGGAAATAAGGGGGGTGTTTTTGCTCATATTGTTACTGACCTGGATGATTTTTTACCGCAGAGGGCGCAGAGGTACGCAAGGGTACAAACTGTTTTTGATCGTTATTTCGTAGGGATAACTCAGATTTTAAAATATATTTTTTCTCCGCGTACCTCCGCGCCCTCTACGGTAAAAATTTAAATTAGCTTATGCATGCCCCAGGCTAAACCGCCACTGCAGCCTTAATATGCGGATGAAACTCATAGTTCTGCAATTCGAAATCCGCAAAGCTAAAATTAAATATATCGTTAATATCAGGATTGATTTTCATCTGCGGCAAGGCGTAGGGACTACGTAACAACTGCTCTTCACTTTGTGAAATGTGATTTGAGTATAAATGGGCATCACCTAAAGTATGCACAAAGTCACCAACTTCAAGCCCGCATACCTGTGCCATCATCATGGTTAACAACGCGTAGGATGCAATATTAAACGGTACCCCAAGAAAAACATCGGCACTACGCTGATAGAGCTGGCAGGATAGCTTTCCTTCGGCAACGTAGAACTGGAAAAATGCATGGCAGGGCGGCAAGGCCATATTATCGATCTCGCCGACATTCCAGGCGCTAACAATGATACGACGAGAATCAGGATTGTTTTTTATTTGCTCAACGACCTGGCTGATCTGATCAATATGACGGCCATCGGCACTCGGCCAGGAACGCCACTGTGAACCATAAACTGGCCCCAGATTCCCCTGCTCATCGGCCCACTCATCCCAGATACGCACCCCATTATCTTGCAGATACTGAATGTTTGTATCGCCCGAGAGAAACCAGAGTAACTCATGCAGAATCGATCGCAAATGCAATTTCTTGGTAGTCACCAGCGGGAACCCCGCACCAAGATCAAAACGCATCTGATAACCAAAAACGCTTCGTGTGCCGGTACCGGTGCGATCTTCCTTTGCTACGCCCTGTTCCTTAACATGACGCATCAAATCCAGGTATTGCTTCACTGACAGTTCCTATGCAGATCAATTTCAAACTTCAATTTTCAGGCACTCAATATTACCAGTCATCATCCGGTGGCCATTGCGCGCCGATAGCACGAATAATGAATTCTTCATAATCATAGGGCAATTGAATCATGCGGCCAAAACCATGTTCACCGAACATATGTAAATCCGGAAAACTAATGGCAATACGAAAATGCGGGTGCATGCCAATCACACGATTATCTATGACCAGTATTTCATAAGGCAGATGCGGGATCCGTCGAAGCTGCTGGTGATCGATGATCTTCATAACGTATTCGTCATTGATAAACCGATGTTCTTCAACATTCGCTTTCATGCCCAGACCAAACAGGGTTTGTTTTTTACCGGGAATGTCCAGACGGAAAATCTGCGAAATACCGAAGCGATCCTTGGCCAGATTGGTTTCAACCGACTTTACCGCTTCCTTGTAACTGCCATAGCTGGCTAGCTCAAAAAAACCGGAAAAGCCTTCCATACCGATGGTGTAATTATAATCCGGTAGTGAATCTTCATCGACCGGGCCGCCGAAGTCTTCTACCGCACCCAGTGCTTTTTTTAATCTTGCCCGGGTTGCGCTCAAACGACCGTCCAGCCAGTAAGCCAATGCCATATATTCTGGATTATTATAGGCAACCTGAACTTCCTTACGACCATCTTCCAGTATCACTCTGGCCACCGAAACCTTGATCACCGCACCAAAGCCACCATACTCACTTTTTGCTGCCACCCGTTTTAACTCACGGTTAGTCACAACAAAAATATTCACCCCGGCCTGCGGACTATAGTTGCCCAGAACCTGAAATCCGTTTTTCTTTAATTTTTCCAGCACCGCTTCATTCACGCGGCCATAACTATTCTGGCTACGCTCAGCCAGTATAAAACCCTGTAGTTCTACCGCCATCACTGCACTTTGCCAAAAACATCCCAGCAACATCAGCAGGATCATTCGTTGCATAAATCGCATCATTATCCATCCCCCCCTAAATTGAGAAACATGCAAAAATATTGTGACCAATATACCCGCCGAACAGGGTGCGTTAAAGTTTTTTTTTCAACTGAAGCTCAGTTTGCTGATTTCCGATAGGCCAGTCCCATCAAAATTACGCCGGTCAGAATCAACGGCAGGGTCAGAATTTGACCCATCGTTAACCAGCCCCAGGCCAGATAACCTATGTGGGCATCAGGCATGCGGACAAACTCCACCGCAAAACGGAAAAAGCCATAACCCAGTGCAAACACACCGGAAACCGCCATCACCGGGCGTGGTCGGGATGAAAACAGCCAGACAATAACAAATAGCAGCAACCCCTCAAGAAAGGCTTCATACAGGGGATTAGGATGACGTGGCAGATTCCCCGCCGCTGGGAAAATCATTCCCCAGGGCAGATCGGTGGGTTTGCCCCAGAGTTCACCATTAATCAGGTTACCGATACGCCCGGCACCCAAACCGATGGGCACCAGCGGTGCGGCAAAGTCCACCACCGAAAAATAAACCTTGTGGTATTTGCGCGCAAATACCCCGCAGGCCACCATCACTCCGAGAAAACCACCGTGAAAAGACATGCCGCCCTGCCAGATTTTCAGCAGGATCAGCGGATTCTCAACAAAAGCCGGGAAATTATAAAACAGGATATAGCCAATGCGTCCTCCAAGGATCACCCCCAGACCCGCATAAAATAGCAAATCATCCATCTGCTCGGCAGTCCAGGTGGAACCCGGCTTTGCGGCCCGAATCCGGCCCAGCTTCCATGCGGAAAGAAAGGCGATCAAATACATCAGCCCATACCAGTGAACTTTTAATCCAAGCACCGAGATAGCAACGGGATCAAAATCAACAACCATGAAGACTCCTTTAAATAATAAAATTACGCCACCACTCACAGGTGGGTATCCATTGTGGTACGAATGTAGGTACAACTTCAGTCGTACAAGTTCGGAGCCACCTCAGCCGTTTCCCTCGTCCCCGTTCGATTGAAATCGAACCTTTGTATCCACTCTATTCAGGGTTTCAATAATAGCTATCATGTATTTGGCTTTGCCTCCTTCTCATTATGCCCCACTCTAAAAATATGATTCAAAAAAGACTATTACCTTCCTGCGCACGACAAAACCTGCTGGTGGAAAATTTAACCTGTGAGATTGAAAACTCATATTCAGTAACCCGGCAACAGCCGGCAGAAAAACGCTTTTAGATATTCTGTCTCCGGCATCGCCGGATGCACAGGGTGATCCGGCCCCTGATGGCCTTGCTCAATAATCTGCAGAGGCTGACGATTTTTAATCGCGGCCTTGCGAATCTCACTGCGTAGCTGCTCTGCCGATAAATGATATGAGCAGGAGGCTGAAACCAGCAGGCCACCTTCTCCCAACAGTTTCATCGCCAACCGGTTAATACGCTGATAGGCCTGACTACCTTCTTTCATATCTTTGCGCCGTTTAATAAAAGCGGGAGGATCAAGTATCACAATATCAAAACGCTGGTTCTCCGCCTGCAACTGCTTCAGTGACTCAAACGCATCGCCTGCCAGCGTATTAAAATCTCCGGCCGCCTGATTCCGCTTTGCATTCTCAGCCGCCACCTCAAGAAATGTTTTTGAAGCATCGGCACAAAGCAGGCTTTTCGCCCCGGCATTCAGGCATTGAATACCCCAGGACCCCACATAACTGAAAACATCCAGAACCCGTTTGTCTTTCGCATAGGTGGCAAGACGCTGGCGATTAAGGCGGTGATCATAATACCAGCCGGTTTTCTGTCCGGCAGCAAGCGGCACCTCAAAGTGCACCTTATTTTCCACCACTTCGATGCGCTCAGGCAAGCTGCCAACAACCGTTTCAGTATAACTGTCCAGCCCTTCCAGCTCCCGTGACGGCGTATCATTTTTCAGTAAAACCACTCTCGCCGATACCAGCTCCGTCAATGCAGAAACAATACCGTCTTTCAAACGTTCCATTCCGGCCGTGGTAATCTGTACCACCAGCACATCAAAATAACGATCCACCACCAGTCCCGGCAAGCCATCACTTTCACCAAAGACCCAGCGATAACAGGGGGCTTCAAAATACTGTTCACGCCAGACCAGTGCGGTAGCCAGTCGTTCTTTAATAAGAGCGGTGTCGAGCTGCGGATGACGGCCAAAGCTATACAGCCGCGCGCAAATCAGCGTTTTCGGATTCGCATAAGCAAATCCCAGCGTATTACCGCGCTGATCGCAGATCTTGACCTGCTCACCAGCAGGCATGGATTTCAACGGCGTAACAGCCGTGTCCACTTCGTTGCTATAAACCCAAAGATGGCCTGCACGCAGGCGGCGTTCTTCATTTTTCTTCAGCCGCAATTCCGGCAGCGTTGCATTATTCACAGATTTTTCCCGATTCATTTAACTTACAAAGTACAACTCAACACAATATCCAATACGCATCTATAACGTAATGCACGATCTTAAACCGCAAAGATCACAGAGGACAGTCCAATGTTGCTATGAACAAAATTTATGAAAATGAACCTCCCCCGCAAGCGGACGGGGTATCCGTTATTATTAGGTACGGCTGAAGGTTCGACTTCAGTCGCACAAGTCCGAAGCCATCCCCAGCCCTTTCCCTCGCCCCCGTTCGATTGAAATCGAATCTACAGGACTTACTGATGCGGCGGGGAATAGCACCTGGGGAGATTAAAAAATACTCTGGTCAGCCTAAGCGATTCAGTTATAGTGCCTGCATTTATCGATAAAGTCACAGCGAATATGAAAACAGAAAAAAACAACCGGCTTGCAGCTGAAACCAGTCCTTATCTACTCCAGCATGCTAATAACCCCGTAGACTGGCAGCCCTGGGATAGGCGCGCCCTTGAGCTTGCAAAGACACTCGACAAGCCCATTCTACTCTCTATCGGCTATTCTGCCTGTCACTGGTGCCATGTGATGGCGCATGAATCTTTTGAAGATCCCGCCACTGCCGAACTTATGAATGATCTGTTCATCAATATTAAGGTCGATCGTGAAGAACGTCCTGATCTTGACCGAATTTACCAAAGTGCCCATCAGCTTCTCAACCAACGCAGTGGGGGCTGGCCGTTGACCGTATTTTTAAGCCCGGAAGATCATACTCCTTTTTTCGCCGGGACCTATTTTCCGGATCAGCCGCGTCACGGCATGCCCTCTTTCGCTGAAATCTTAAAGCACATTGCAGACTTCTACCGTGATCAAGCCGAGGCCGTCCGGCAGCAAAGCCAGACCTTGACCAAGGCACTGGCAGATCTCAATCCGGCCACCTCCGTTAGCGCCGACATGCTCGACAGCCTGCCTCTGGATCAGGCCCGGCAAGAACTTGCGGCCAGCTTTGACTCTAACTTTGGCGGTTTCGGTCAGGCCCCCAAGTTCCCCCACCCTACTAACTTAGAACGCCTGCTACGCCACTGGGCAGCCACTAAAACCGACCAGCATGAAGATCAAAATGTGCGCAAAATGCTGGAGCTGACGCTGCAAGCCATGGCCGGGGGCGGACTGTATGATCAACTCGGCGGCGGCTTCTTTCGTTACTCGGTCGATGCAGAATGGATCATACCGCATTTTGAGAAGATGCTTTATGACAACGGCCCTTTAACCGGGCTCTATGCGGAGGCCGGTGTGGCCTTTGAGAATAATTTTTATACCCGCATTGCCAATGAAACCGCCGACTGGATCATGCGGGAAATGCAATCCCCCGAAGGCGGCTACTGGTCAACCCTGGATGCGGACTCAGAAGGTGAAGAAGGTCGCTTCTATGTCTGGACAGCAGAACAGATTCGTAGCGGCTTAAACAAAGAAGAGTATGCCCTTGCCGACATTATTTATGGGCTAAGCCAGGCGGCTAACTTTGAAGGCCGTTGGCATATCAACATCGCCGCTGGTATTGAACAGGCGGCAACGGTGCTTAAGATAAGCGCTGCAACGGCAAAGACACAGTTATTAAATATTCGAAAGAAACTCTTCACTCTCCGGCAACAACGCACTCACCCCGCACTCGATAAAAAAATCCTCACTGCCTGGAATGGTCTGATGATAAAGGGCATGGCAACAGCCGGTCGACGACTGCAGCGAACAGATTTAATTTTCTCGGCACAACAGGCCTGCGACTTTATTCACCAGCATTTATTTATTGATGGTCGTCTACAGGTTTCATACAAAGATCAGCGCACACAATTACCAGCCTATCTGGATGACTACGTTTTTTTAATGGATGCACTGCTGGAACTATTGCAGGCACAGTGGCGAGATGACGACATGCGCTGGCTACTGGAATTAGCCGAGATTGTGTTTGAGCATTTTTATGACGAAGAACAGGGTGGCTTCTATTTTACTGCGGATGATCATGAATCTCTCATTCATCGACCCAAACCCATGCAGGATGAAGCTATCCCGGCCGGCAATGCTGTGGCCGCCAATGTTTTCGGTCGCCTTGGACGACTGCTTGCGAACCGGCGCTATCTCGACATCAGTGAAAATATTTTACGCAGCGCCTGGCAAAATATTCGTCAACTACCTTACGCCCATTGCAGCCTCCTGCATGCACTGGAAGATTATTGTTTCCCGCCCACCTGCATTATTATTCGCGGCGAAGAAACGGCAATACAGACATGGCAACATAAAAATAATGCCTATTATAACCCACGTAATCTTTGTGTTGCGATACCGGGCAAAAGCCACCTTCAACTCAGTGCACTCAATGAACGCCCGGCTCATGCTAAAAAAGTGATCGCCTATGTTTGTCACGATCATCATTATCAGCAACCCATTACCCGAATCGAAGAGTTTGAAGCCTTGCTGAAAAAGTAAACAAACAGAAAACATTTTGCAAAACTCAATGCTGATCGGCTAATCTAGTTACTGGCAACAGAATAAGGATGGATGATATGCTGGAGCTTAATCAGGATAAGCGCAGACGGGAAGATTCTCATGGCCAATCTATTCCCGCACAAGTGCCGTCGAAAATCACCACCAGTCGTAGCATGGATGAACAAATCTATGCCCATGCAATCGATTTTATATTCCAGAATCAAACTAATATTATTATTAATCTGGCGCTCATGCCACTGGTGGTACTCACCGTTATGTGGGGTCGTCTCGACCACACGCTGTTAATCAGTTGGGCCACCGTTGGTGTCGGGATTGCCATACTTCGTTTTTTTCTAGTTTTTCCCTACCTGAAAAAAAAGGGTGACATTGCCTCGCCCCATTTATGGGCACGAATTTATGCTGTCACCTCACTCATGTCCGGCACGCTCTGGGGCATGGCCAATTTAATGTTTTTTCTTCCTGACTCCGTTGCCAGTCAGGTATTTTTTCTGGCCATCACTATCGGCCTGACTATTGCCACGTTAGTGGTTACCGCTTATCACCTGCCCAGCTATTATGCTTTTGCCATCCCGGCTATTTTTATTACCGTCAGCCGTTTACTCATGGAAGACAGCATCGAATATTACGGATTAGGTTTCCTGCTAATCGTATTCCTTACCATTTCAACCAAGATTGCCCATAACACACACAAGTCGGTTATTGGAGCGATTCGATTACGGTTTGAAAATCTCGAACTGATCGAACAACTCAAGCAACAAAAAGAAACCGCCGAAGAAGCCAACAGCGCAAAATCAAAATTCCTTGCTGCCGCCAGTCATGATCTTCGTCAGCCGCTGCATGCCTTAAGTTTGTTCACCGCCTTGCTTGACTCAGAAAACAGCCGCGAACGACAGCATGATTTAATCAACAAAATAAATCATTCACAAGCGGCCCTTGCTGACTTACTCAATACCTTACTTGATATATCCAAGCTCGATGCCGGTATTGTCGAAGCAAAAATGCGCGACTTTTCACTGCAACCCATACTCCAACGTCTTATTCCTGAATTTGAATCTGAAGCCAGAGAAAAGGGGCTTTACCTGAACTATGAACCCACTGAGTTCGCCGTGGTCAGTGATCCTGCCTTGCTCGAAATCATTCTGCGTAATTTATTAAGCAATGCGATTCGTTACACCGATAAAGGTGGCATCACTATTCAAATCATCAGTAATGAAAAAAATATCGCCGAGCAGCAACTTAGAATCGAAGTTATCGATACCGGCATCGGTATACCGGCTGCCCGGCAGGAGGAAATTTTTCGTGAGTTTCACCAACTGGGCAACACCGAGCGGGATCGTGCCAAAGGCCTGGGATTGGGCCTTGCCATTGTCAGACGGGTCAGTGTCCTTTTAGGACATGAGATAAATCTTGAATCGGTGGTCAATCAGGGTTCAACCTTTTTTATCACCCTGCCATTGGGTAGGAAAGAAAAGGAAGTCATCCCGACAAACGATAGTCCGGCGGCCCCTTACCTGCTAACCGAAACAGTGGTCATGTTTATTGATGATGAAGATGAAATACGGGAAGGCATGGAGGAGACACTAAAAGAATGGAGTTGCATCCCTATTGTTGCCGCGTCGGCCGATGATGCGGTCTCACAACTACAAAATGGCAGCCCGCAACCGGATGTTATTCTTGCCGACTACCGCCTGCGAGGCGGAAAGAATGGCGCTGAAGCGATTCAACAGGTAAGTGCCGCTATCGGTAAAAAAATACCGGCCTTAATTATAACCGGAGACACCGCACCCGAACGCCTGCGTGAAGCAAGAGCCAGTGGTTACACCTTATTACATAAGCCTCTGCAACCCGCACAAATTCGCGCCTTTATCCGCCATGCCGTTTCCCCACCAACTAATAATCCACAACAATAAAAAGCAACCGACAAAACAAGCCTACTGTGATTATTCGTGTGTATTAATCGTCCAGCAACTTCTCATGGCACAATTAAGATGTGCCAACTATCCGATTAAGCTTGAGCAAGTTAACTCCCTCAGCTGTCGTGCAGCACAGCAGGGGCTGATGAATCAATATCACCACTCACACCAAGGCCGGATTTTTTTGCCACCAGAGCCGCCTGTGTCCGGTTGCTCACATTCAACACCTTAAAAATTGATGATATGTGTGCCTTCACTGTGGCTTCGGAAAGCTTAAGATTGCGCGCAATTTCCTTATTCGACTGCCCATCCACCAGCAAGCGCAAAACCTCCGTTTGGCGCGGCGTTAATTTTACCTGGGAGTACGCGGCCATTTCCATCTGTCCACCGTTTTGCACCAGTGCGGGAGGAATATAAACCCCTCCGGAAAGAACCAGTTGTATGGCACTCATCATGATTTTCGGCAGGACGCTTTTAGCAATATATCCCATCGCTCCAGCATCCAGCGCCTGCTTCATGTCCGCCAACCGCTCTGAAGCAGTTAACATCACCACCGGCATGGTCGCAACCCGGCTCGAGATAATTCGCATCGCATCAATACCATCCATGTCCGGCATTCGTAAATCCATCAATACCAGAGCAAGATCCGAATTCTCTTCAACAAGTTGAATCGCCTGCCTGGAGGTGGATGCCTGTAAAATCTCAACATCCTGATTCATCTCAGCCAGTATGTAGACCATTCCCTGCCGGAACAGAGCATGATCATCAGCAATCAGTATTTTCACTTTATTTCATCCATGTTAAATAGTCCTGAAGCACGCAATTATAGTGCTCTCTTAAACGAATACAACTAGAGAAAAAGTATTAATACCTTAGTTGGTACCCCCCACCTTCAGGAGAATAGTTTTCCTTGCTTTTTACTTCTAACATTCATCATGAATGCAAGCTTTGACTCCGCTCACAATATTGCATAATCAAACTGCATCCAATCAAAATAAAAATAGTTGTTTAGTGTGAATGAACGATTAAATTGCCGCAACGCGGTAAAACCACAAGGAGAGTAATCATGAAATTAAACTCAAGCATAATAATTATCCCAGCAATGGCATTTGCGGCAATGAGCCTGCCTGGCATTGCATTGGCTGAATGTCCTTCTCAACTCATAGCAGATGATATGCACGAATGTATTATGATGGAAGGTAACGGTGATCTAAGTTACCGGGTGTGGGCACCGGGTTTCTATAAAGAGATCGACCCGAAAAAATCCGCCGCAATCCTGGAGGCTTACCAGGCTGAAGACTTGAAAGCTGCGAAAAACCCAGATCCTGAGCAAGACTCATCCATCAGTGTATCTTCTGCATACTAAATAAGCGATCCAAAAACCAGATCACTTGTAAGCTTTCACGTGCGTGATGAGCTTTCACGTGCGTGGTGAGCTTTCACGTTCGTGGTGAGCTTTCACGTTCGTGGTGAGCTTTCACGTTCGTGGTGAGCTTTCACGTTCGTGGTGAGCTTTTCACGTTCGTGGTGAGCTTTCACGTTCGTGGTGAGCTTT
>CAZNRP010000045.1:16086-22902 GCA_964575555.1 uncultured Thiohalophilus sp.
GTTCGTGGTGAGCTTTTCACGTTCGTGGTGAGCTTTCACGTTCGTGGTGAGCTTTTCACGTTCGTGGTGAGCTTTCACGTTCGTGGTGAGCTTTCACGTTCGTGGTGAGCTTGTCGAACCATGAAACTATAATCTGCTTGTCCTTCGACAAGGCTCTCCTGAGCAATGCCGAAGGGCTTCCTTCGACAAGCTCAGGACGAACGATTTTTCCAACGCTGAACAGGAAAATCAGATAAAGTTTTTCAACAGGGCGGAAAACTCCGGGGTGCGTAAATAACCATAAGACTTGTGATTGATATCGCCCCAGTCATTCATCACTAGATCATCTTTTACCTGTACACCGGCATAATTGGCTTCATAATCGTCACTCAAATGAATGTCCAGCGCCACCGGATCACGGCGATCGGCAAGGTTAGACCACTTTTTTACAATACTCGGAGTGCGGATGAGCGGGTTCTCTTCCATGATTTTATATTTCACATGTGGCAAGCCCAGTGGTGAACCGATAGTAACAAAATGATCGATGCTGATGCTGGCATCTTCGCGCCCCAGTTCACGCAACACGTCATAGGCAATAATCGTTCCCATGGAATGCGCCACTACCATCAGGCGTTTATCTTTATTATCAAGAATAGCCTGACGCAAACGCGCACGCAGCTCTTTTCGAATGGCAGGTTTTTCATAATAACGATATAAATCTTTGAGTTTGCTCTTCAACACTTTTTCTGCCAGGGCATCCATGCCGAACATTTCCTTCATTGAATCCAGCACATCTCCACCAAAATCAAATAATTTTTCACGCAGATAATCGGTCCAGCCTTCCTGGTATTCCTTGAGTTCTCCTTTTTTCGCTTTTCGGTATTTATCCGGCTCAGGATCCGGCTTTGCATACATCACATCTGCCCAATAGACAGACTGAAAATCCAACGTCTCCAGAGTCAGGCCGCAGTTCACCTGCAAACCCTCACGCATTGATTTATCCCACCAGTTTGCCAGCGTTTTTTCCGCTGGCTTGTTCGCCAGCCCATGAATACCTATTATCATTTTGCTCATTTGTATTGCCTCCGTTTTATTTCAAATGATAGCTACAATGTTATCTGCGCCATAAATAATAAAAACCAGTTTACACCCGATGCCTCATCGACAGGCGATAAAGTATCGGCACAACAAATAAGGTCAAGCAGGTTGAGACCAACAAACCCCAAACCATTGCCGTCGCCACTGGCCCCCAAATCAACGAGTGTCCACCCAGACCAGTCGCCAGTGAAAACAAACCGGCAATAGTTGTGAGTGAAGTAATCAGTATAGGCACGACTCTACGCCGCGCTGCATAAACAGTTGCATGCAACACCGACATACCCGCTTCCAGTCGATCATTCGCCGCCGAGATTAAAACGATCGCGGCATTCACGGAGATCCCGGCCAGCGCAACCACACCGTATAAGGTATATAAACTCAGGGGGTTCTGCGTCACCAGCAAACCCAACACCACGCCAGTAAAGGCAATAGGTACCGTGGTCAAAACCATGAAGGGCTGAAAATAACTTTTAAATTGTGTGCCTAAAATTAAATACATCAAGCCAATTCCGAACAAAAACAAAACGGCAATTGAATCCATACTTTCCTGTATATCATCCAGCGCACCGGAATAATCCAAACTTACATTCGGATAGTTAGCCTGAATTTTATCCCACTCTGTCTTTATATAATCATTAATAGCAACGGTATCGGTTTTACTTTTATCAATATCCGCTTCTACCGTAATTGCTCGGCGAAAATTATAATGGCGCACATTGCCCAATCCGGCTCGGGATTCCACATGCAATAATTCACTCAATGCAATTGGCTTACCATCGGTGGCAGGCAGGGTAAAATGCAAAACATCATAAATATTATCCAGCGGCCTGTGCCGGTTGGCTTGCACCCGCACCACCAGCTCTTTACCACTTTCATGCATGCTGGCCGCAACTTCGCCATCCACCAGCAGGCGCAGGGTACGAGCAATTTCAAGTGGGCCGATACCGGCACGCAAGGCCGCATCATGATTCACCTTGAGTAATAATTCCATTTGACCGGGACTATCATCATCCCCGATATCCATAATGGCATCGTTGTTTTGTAAAATTTTGGTTAAATCTGCAACGGCTTCCCGCAACTCGGTAACTTTATCTCCACGTACTTTTATATTTATCGGGCGGGATACGGGCGGGCCACCCACGAGCTTAAGAAAATTAACTTTAGACGGCCCCGGCAAACTAAACACGGTACTTCGCAAGGCTTCGATGACAGCTTCAACCGAACGTAAATTTTCAGCACGCGGATTCAGGGCAACCATAATCTGTCCATAGTGCTCGCCCCGACGTGGAGCCCTCTCCGTAAACATCTGCCCGACATAACTCACGGTCTGTTTTAATTCATCTTCCCGTAAATGCGGTTCAATTTGTTCACGCAGCGTGGTCACGGTGGACAGAGTTTTTTTCAGCGAGGTACCATTCGGCATTTCAATATTGATATAAAATACGCGCATAGGATCAGAAGCAAAAAAATCAACCTTGACCATGCCCATAAAAACAGTTGACGTTGATATTACAAATAACACCACCATACTCATCAGCATTATGCGCGGGTAGCGCATCACCCGCAATAATAGGCGCGTATAACGCAGGCGAATCAGGTGTAAAAAATTTCGCCGCCAATCGTCCATTTTTGAGGGTTTATCAAAGTGAATATTTGACGCGCTAATATGGGCGGGTAACATCCAGTAGGCTTCAATCAGACTAATGGCCAGAGCAACCGAGACCACCAGTGGCACCGTCATCATGTACTTACCCAGAATACCGGGTAATAGCATCAAGGGCAAAAAAGCCGCCATGGTAGTCAACACCGCCGAGGTCACCGGTGCAAATACTTCTTTCAACGCCGCCAGAGTCGCGGGCATAACTTCCGCTCCGCGTTGCATACGATAGTAAATGGCCTCAACCACCACCACCGTATCATCCACCAACATACCCAGACTGATCACCACACCAAGCAGTACTAATACATTTAGCGTTTGCCCAGCAATAATCAGAACACAAAAAGTTCCGGCAAGAATAAAGGGGATGCCAATGGTAGTTAAAATAGAGATACGACTGCCAAGAAAAACCCAGGTAACTAGCAGCACAAACAACAGACCCAGTGCTGCATTTTTTTGCATCACTGAGAGCGCATTGCGGGTAATTTCCGTGCTGTCATCAATCAAAACCAGTTGCACACCCGTTTTCACCTGATACTGATTACGTTCATCAATATAATCATTAACACGTTCAACCAGACCAAGGGTATTGGCTTTGGCTTTTTTCATTACCGATAACATCACCGCCGGTTTACCACGATAACGCACGCTGATTCTGGCTTTTTCCTGGCTCCGCACTACCTCGGCAATACTGCCTAAAGTCACTTCACCCTGCTCAGTTAACACAGGCAAACTCGCCAGATAATCAACATCGGTATCCGTGCCCTGCAGGCGTAAATTCCAGTGCCGGGTTTGCATTTCAATCGAGCCTGCTGAAATATCGCGAAAATATTGCTTAATACCATCGGCAATCAGATTAGGGCTGAGCCCCAGCTCTTCCAAACGTTCTGGATAAAAATTGATCTGTATTTCCGGATCATTCAAACCGGCAGCAATTAAACGATCCACGCCTTTAAGACGTTCGATGTCACGTTTGGCATTCTCAGCCTGACGCCGCAGGTTTTCATCATATCCGAGACTGGTTACCACCACCGTTGCAGTGGGATAGGCATTGGCACTGGTGATCTCGGTAATCACCGGGGTGATCGCTTCTTCCGGCAGCTCATCTTTTTTGTTCTGAATTTCCCGGCGTAAGCTATTTACCCGCTTATCAAAAATTCTCTCATCTATGTCTTCAAAACGAACCAGCAGCGATGAAATTCCTTCTCGACTATTACTGGAAATAAACTTGATATCGGCGACATTATAAATCGCATCTTCAAGTAAATCCGTCACCCGCTTTTCAATATCTTCTGCCGAAGCACCGGGCACTACGGTGGTAATATCAATCCAGTTAAAGTTTATCGTGGGATCTTGCTGCCGTGGCAACATGGAATAAGACATCATGCCGATACCCAGCACCAGCACAAAGCAGAGGTTGGCAAGAACGTGGTTTTTATACAGGCGGGTTAACATTGCTCAGCTGGCACTACGGTACATCATGATAAGTGACCTCATTGACTGCATCACCATTTTTCAGACTAAAACGCCCGTCAATAATGACCCGGGTTTGTGCGGGCAAATCAACGGGTGCGGCTTGACCTTCATTGGCATTGTTTAAGGTAAGAAAGCGGGCATGCCCGTCTTCAAGCACAAAGATGCCCATACCCTTGTCCCGACGCACCAGATATTCGGCGGGCAATACCGGCAAAGCGGCCTGCCATTTAAGCCGCCCCGGTGTACCCGGCAGAGCCTTTTCATCACTAAAGTCAAAACGCAAAATGCGATTACGTGCGCGGGTATTTACGTCCTGAACAACGGCCCGCAGGTGCAAAGGATAACGAATGTTCTGAGACTCAAACCAGCGCTGCCCGGCTTTAACCACCTCATTGACCTGATCCAATAACACCGAGGCCACCACTTCAACCCGCCCGGTATCCAGCAGGCTCAATAATTTCGTGCCGGGTGTGGCCAGCTCACCTTCAGCAACATGGCGCGCCACCACCACACCGTCAAAGGGGGCGGTAATCCGGCAACGGGAAACCTGTAACTGCTGCTGACGAATATCTAGCTGCGCGAGCTCAAACTCCGTCTGTCGCTGGTTATGTTGTTCATCAGATACATTTTTGCTTTTATGCAGGGTTTGCGAACGCTTGAGTTGATGTTGTGCAAACTTCATTCGTGACTGAGACTGTTTCAAGGCCAGTTGCGCATCACGACAATCCAGCTCCAGCAGTAACGTACCTCGACTCACCACATCGCCAACTTTAACCAGAATGGTTAATATCTGTGCGCTGATTTGCGCGCTAAGCTGACTTCGGTTGAGTGATTCGGTGGTTGCGGGTGCGGATTGAATAGAATCTTTTAGTAATTCGGAAAGAGGCTGACTGGTAATAGGTATGGCTCGTCCTTCAGCCTGCAAGCTGAAAGAGAAAATAAAAAGCAGAACAAAATAAAAACTCGATTTCAGGCTACAACCGCTAAACTGTTTTTTCTGCCCGATTCCCAGTCCTTTTTTCATGCTCTTCTGTTCCTTGTTATTTTCAGGAATATTTAAATAGTCACTCACCTGGCATCTGGGCATAAAATCAACATCCCAAATTTATTTAAACTTAATACCCCGCAGCAAGCTGACGGGGTATTAAGTTGTAGGTTTTTCGCTGCAAGCAGCGGGAAATTAAATCCCCAGCGATTAAACTGATCCAATTTTACCATCATGATTTTTATTAACATCAGGGTTTTCCCCCGACAATATCACCAATACAGGCAACGAACACCTTCGACAGTATACCCCACTCACGAACAATAACTCGTACTATCTGACAAAGATTCAACAGCATATAATGCAACAGCCTAGAGTAAGAGCATAATTTATGAATATCGTCATTCCTGCATGGGATTAACCAGAATGACGGGGGAAGCTGGAGATGTTTCTATAACATAGAGGACATTTTATTATTCTTGTTCAAGTGTGTTCCTGCCTTGTGCAACAGCCCCATCATCTTTGAATATT
Source organism: uncultured Thiohalophilus sp. (assembly GCA_964575555.1). Lineage (GTDB taxonomy): Bacteria > Pseudomonadota > Gammaproteobacteria > UBA6429 > Thiohalophilaceae > JAADGZ01. The sequence continues at coordinate 21,813 of CAZNRP010000045.1, forward strand.
TGAATAAATTACATGATAAAAGCTATACTGACATGCTCTCCGAGCACATTGAGGCCAGCCGATGTCAGACTATTGTAATAATCATGTCTCCTGAAAAAAAAGAAACCCTGGGCTTTGCTCTACTCATCAGCAGCGCACTCATTGTACTTGGTGCAGTACTTATCCGGGAACCCATTTCACAGGATCTCACTTACCATGCTTTTGCTGACCGCAGAAAAATAGCAGCCATGCCTAATTTCTGGAATGTGATTTCCAACATTCCATTTATTATTGCCGGGTTTATTGGTGTCTATAAACTTAAACCGCCACTTAAACTGAATGTTATAAACAAAATAAGTCACGCGTATTTATTACTTTTTGCAGGCACCTTTTTTGTAGGCTTCGGTTCCGGTTATTACCACCTGGCACCCGACAACCTGACGCTGGTCTGGGATCGACTGCCTATGACCATTGCCTTCATGGCTCTGTTCTCAATTATCATCAGTGAGTTCATTAGCCTTCGCACAGGTATTGCTCTATTATTGCCATTAATTATTAGTGGTGTCATTTCTGTCATTTACTGGCACATAGGTGAAATGAATCATCAGGGTGATCTGCGATTCTATGCGCTGGTGCAGTTCTATCCCATACTGGCAATCCCAATTATACTTTTGTGTTACCACTCAAGCTGCACTCATGTTCAAGCATACTGGTGGATGTTATTGACATATATCATCGCCAAGGCATGTGAATATTTTGATACTGAAATTTACACCATACTGGGTTTTATCAGTGGTCACTCTCTGAAACATATTTTTGCCGCACTTGGTATATTTGTTCTACTGTATTTTTACCAGAAACGTAGTTGCCATGGACATCGCCAATCTAATATGAAGATCTCTAAATGACTTAAATTCAAGCTGCAGAGATTTTAGAAATTATGCTGGACGAGCTATGCGCAGCCATTCGACTATTCATAGAGACAGTGAGAAATATTCCAATGCAGACATTGATTCACTAAATATTAGATAGCATTGTGTTCCGACCCTATTTGCTGTTTCAGGGACTATTATATTATTAACGACTTTACATTATTTTCTGATATTTCTTA
>CAZNRP010000046.1:0-1678 GCA_964575555.1 uncultured Thiohalophilus sp.
ATCTTAATGCTAAACATGTAGAAAATATAAGGTTAAATGAGTCAGGTTATTTTGTCTTGCTGGTTTGATTTTATTTGCGATTGTTCAATTGAAATCGAACCTACAGCAAGCCAACTGCGATTTAAAAAATAATACCCGGATACCTTTAATTTTAATCCCGCCACACTTACACTTAAGCATAAAATAGCTCATAAATGTACTTTACCCTGTTAATTTTTACATGTAAGGAAACACGCTATGACAAGCCGCTACTCGCTGTGTTCAACTGCAACAATACTGCTAATATTCATTGAATTCTCAAGGTTATCGCTGCACCATAATTATCACCATCAACCAGGTAAAATATAATGCGTGTATTACTGGTTTCTGCCAATCGTGAACATCTTCCTGATCCTATTTTTCCTCTCGGACTGGCCTATATTGCCGCTGCGGTAAAAAAAGCAGGCCATCATATTGATGTCGCGGATCTTTGTTTTGGCCGTCAGCCACTGGAAGATTTACGCCGCCAGGTCGAACGAATGAGACCGGATGTGATTGGGCTGTCATTGCGAAATGTTGATAACGCCGCCTACCCGCTCAATGTTGACTATCTTGGATTACACCGTGAAGTCGTTGAGGTTTTGCATGCAGTCAGTCGTGCTCCGGTGGTGCTCGGTGGCTCCGGGTTTTCTATTCTGCCTCAGGCTTATATGCGCGAGCTGAATGGTGACTGGGGAATTGCGGGGGAAGGTGAGCGTGCCTTTATCGCCTTATTGCAGGCGCTGGAACAGGGGCTCGATCCATCGACAATTGCCGGTGTAATCTCACCTGCAAATCATTCTATTAAAACATCCACTCCTGTTCTTCCACAACGTCCTCAGGACTGGGCACAGGATTTACGACCACTGCGCGAGCCTTTTGATTATGCCCGCTACATCCGCCGTGGCGGGACAGGCAATATACAGACTAAACGTGGCTGTGTTTTCAAGTGCAGTTACTGCACTTACCCGATATTGGAGGGTAATCGTTTTCGTGCACGTGATGCGGTTGATGTGGTGGATGAAATTGAAATACTGCAACATGATTACGGCCCACACCCAATATTTTTTGTTGACTCCATTCTCAATTTTCCACGCGGTCACGTCGAAGCCATTTGCGAAGAAATTCTCCGCCGCAAGCTCAAACTACGCTGGAGCTGTTATGCCACCCCCATTAAACTGGATCGACATCAGGCACAACTAATGGCCGCTGCCGGCTGTGAAGGTATCGAGCTGGGCACCGATGCCGTTGATGATGAACAACTAGCCCGATTGGGAAAATCCTTTAACTCGGAAATTGCAGAACGGGCTAATCGTTATTGTATGGAAGCCGGTTTAAATGTCTGCCAGACCATTATCTTTGGTGCACCGGGTGAAAGCGAAGACAGTGTGCGCGCAACCTGCAAGGCCTTAAGAAAAATGAAGCCAACCGCTGTCGTTGCTATGACGGGTGTGCGCCTCTACCCCGGCACACCACTGACAAACGCATTAATCAACGAGGGTAAAATTGCAGTCGATGAAGTCGGTCTCTTACCTACTTTTTATATCGAACCGGCTATCTCTGATTTTCTTCCCGGCTTTCTCCAGCAACAGGCGTATGAAACTGGGAACTGGGTTTTGCCAGGATTAGTTGAACCCATCCTGCCATCTAGTCAACGACT
>CAZNRP010000046.1:1778-22804 GCA_964575555.1 uncultured Thiohalophilus sp.
TTTTCAAATTCATTAAGCCTTCTGGATGCATTACAATTTCATCCTCATCATCGCTGAAAACTAACTCCCCCTTTGCAAAACCTCGAGTTATAGATTTAAGGATGCCCTGTATAGTTGCGGCATCCTGTAGCGACTCGTGGCGGAAATTTTTTTTGCTTTGTTTCATATGGTTTTTAATATTATAGCCTGTTTATAGCTGTTGCATATACTACCCCGCCGCAAGCGGACGAGGTATTAAGTTGTAGGTTGGGCTGAGTGAAACAAAGCCCAACAATTTGCCGTCTTTTTGTTGGGCTTCGCGTTGCTCTGCCCAACCTACTATTTTTTCGCTGCAAGCAATGGGGAATTAAACCCTCAGTGATTAAAGTCAAATTATTCGATTTACAAGCTCTTTGGGTTCGAATATTTTTGCATAAGGGTAATCGGCACTGATACCTATAACCTGCCCTTCTGGCCGAATGATCGTTACCCCTAGTCCATAACCTTCAAGACCTTCTTTTTTACGCGAATTCCTGTCCATAGTCGTATCGCTCTCAATATGCAGGATACCTTTTCTGAGCGTTAAACGTTGACCGGTTATGTGACTTCGGTGTCCATGTACTATCACCTGAATACCCTTTTTAAGGATACGTTCAGCACCAAAACTAGTTAATGGCATATCAACATCCCGATATTTGGTGCGCATAATATTTGCCAGGGGACCATAGTAAAATTCAAACAGATCATTGTTGACCTGATGACGATACAACTTATTGATATAGGCAACACCCTTATCTTTGATAAGCGTCGCAGCTCGATCATCAAGCCCGGCATGAACAAACAAAAATGAACCGATGCGTTTTACCAGTTTCATGTCCTTATAAAACCAGTAAAACTCCCCGTCGGACTCAAGAAACAACTGCTGGCACTTAAGTGCGGTCGCATAAACCATTGGCATTGAGAGTCCAGCCGCATCACAAAGACCTTCAAATTTTTCAGCTTTTCGCCTTAGTCGTGAGACCTCTCGAATAGCTGCATTTTCTGGCATCAACCATTGCGCAGCAGGAAGAAATTCATCAAACCAGCGATTCGAGGGAAACAGCAATTGTTTACACTTCCGGCTACATGGAATATCTCGCGGTAATTTCTTGCCATCAAAGTATTGCTTATGAATTTCCTTCAACAAAGGAATAGCCTTGGCACCCATACGCACAAAAAAATGCTCGATGCGCGGATCTCTATTCATGTGCAGGGTTCGCATCGCCATTAGTAAGCGCATGTCGTGATTACCCGCCAAAAGCTGCACATCCGCTCCACGCTTGGCAAGCGTGCGAATCGTTCGTAACAGCTGCAAATTGCTGGGTCCTTTATCCAGACAGTCCCCACCGACAATGATGTTCGCATCTCGGCCGGCCCGGGTTAATCTGAAATCATTAATTCCAAAACCTGTTTTCTTAATTCCCCCCGAGGCAACCAAAGATGCAACAAAGGCCTCAGCATCCGCATGGGCATCTGAAACAAAGTAGACCGGTTTTTTGGGCCATTTCCATTTTGAATATTGGGTTGAATGGCGAATTGCCAGAATTAATTCTTTCTCTTTCAGTGAGGTTTTACGGGATGGACGGGGCTGGCCGAGACACCAGGCCTGGCCTTTTGAAGGTAGCCCGCTGCGTATCCATTTTTCGCCGCGGTAACGGGGTAATTGTTTATCAAAATCACATTTCTGCATTTAAATCCTGCCACGCTGATGAATGATTGTCGGGGGGACTAATTTAGTTGACGTTTAACAGCATTGGCAGCTATTTTTGCCATACTAATTCATAACTCAGCCCATAGCTTATACCCGTAAAAGATGACCATTTTATGGCTACTTTTATGCTTAGCTTTTCCTAATCCATAGCCTGCACCAAATGGCTACGCACTTTCCATTCCCCGGCACGATGCAGCCATTTATTCTCTCCCATATATTCCAGATAAACAGGCTGAGCATGAAACATGCTTAGCCTTGCAATTTCATCATACTGCAATACACCCAGGTGATACGCGGCATGACGGAAGGCCGCACCGTGGCCGACAAAGATCTTTAAGCTGTCTATGCTGGCACTCTGTGCTAATAACTCCATCGTCTGGGTCAGGTGCCGTGCAACCCGTTCTCCTGCATTTAGCAACGACTCAGCTCCCGGATAGGGTAGACAATATCGGCTGTTTGACTTCCAGTCCGCAGGCGGCATGGAGAAGCGCGGATCCTCACGCATAATCTCCTCAATCTGAACAATACTCAGATTTGCCATGCAACTACCCAGGCCGCGTTCAGCAAGCTCATTAATACATTCTATATTCAGATCCAACGCAGCCAGTTGGGCAATTTGTTGTTTAATAATTTGTGTGGTCTGCCAGGCGCGCAGCAAATTAGAGCTATCGGCTGTGGTCTTAATCTGCAGATTTTCAGATGTGGAAAATTGAATTAATTGTTTGCCTGCCTGAGTTGCCTGGCTAATGCCCTTTTCATTTAACGGAAAAGGCTGGTGGGCGCTGGGAGTATCCGGTAATTGCCGATATTCAGCGTGACGAATGAGTGCGGCGAATAAACGTGGCATATTAAAACCTTAAATCTCGCCAGCCAGCATTAATTGCCGGGTCAGTTTGGATACCATTGCCAGCACATCTTTCTGCTGCAAATAATCGGGAGCCTGATCCGCCCTTATCCAGCGTCGTTGCCGCTGCGGCTCCAATCGCTCTTCTTCACAAATGATGTGAAATACTTCCATCGAATAGACTTTGACAATACACTCAGCTCCCCATTTTTTATGCAAATAAGTACCCAGCAAGCTATCTCTAACCCGGCCCAATACACCGGCTTCTTCAAACGCTTCCTTCGCAGCAGAAGCCTGAGCTGAAAGGCCAACGTCAATTACGCCCTTGGGAATGATCCATCGTTTATTGCTACTGCTGGTGATAATTAAAATTTCAACTTTAGCATTGCGTATTCGATAAGGGATCACAGCTGATTGAGAATAATAATACGCAGGGCGTTCTCGCCATTCCAGCGTATCGTCCGGATTAAGAAAAGGAAATTCGGCGGGTAGATCGTCAGGCCGTGTAACAACCGATAATGATGCCTTACCGGGAGTAAGTTTTGCCCATTGTTTAGCGGTTTGCAAAATTGCCAGAGAGGCTTCGGGAAATAGTTTACCCTTTTTTGGAGAGCTAATTTTTTCATCCGATAATAGTTGCAATAACATTTCCAGTGCCGGGTTATGACCCACCAGTAAAACTCTTTTTGCATCCGCAGGGCAAGCCGCTAATGATATTAACAGGGCTTTTTTATCCGCTCTACGAATTCGCTTTTCAGTATGAATAGCCGATCGATTAAGCCCCATGACATTGCAGGCATAGACCGCTGTATCATAGGCTGCTTTGGTCGGTGAGCTGATAATATAATCAGGAATTAATCCCTGCTGCTGTAACCAGCTGCCGAGAAGTTGTGCTTCACGCTTACTGCGATCCTTTAATGGCAGATAATAATCATCTTTTCCGGAAGAGACATTGGCTTTGCCATGACAAAGGATAATTAATTCACGTTGCATTAGCTTAACCAAAAATCTCTTCGCGGCAATAACGACTTAGCTTGTCAAAATCCACGCCGCCTTTGACCTCATAAATATCAACGTTATTTAGTACATCAAGGTAAGTCTGTTTTGGTAATTCAGTTGCGTTATCGTAAAAACGGCCATCAGGATATTGGTAAAATGGCCCCAATGATTTCATTACCGCATCAAGCAACTCCTGCCGCTGAGTAAGCTGAACCTGTTCAACTTCAAGGCGGCTATTACTAGTATGCTGCCAGTTTAATATGATCAGAGCAGCAAGTGGTGCGGAAGGGAGAATGCGTTCAGCACCATAAACGTCCTCAATAAAAACATCGTATTTATCTTCCAGTTGCCATAACTCCTCTACCGGCATAGCCAGAAATTCCTGCCGCTGTTGAGTACTGATAAGATGGTGCAATTTGGGGTTATGAACTATCGTGCCGGGATTGATTCGTGGTAATTTTGGAACACCCGCGGCAATAATAGAAGCCTGCTCAGATTTAATAAACAGGCGGTCATTAGTCAGATACGATGTTTTATCATCATTTAGCAAATGCAGCATCAGTGTAGATTTACCACCGCCGGAAAATCCCGCAAAGGCATAGGCCTTATCATGATAGACCAGCCCGGCTGCATGGCATATCAACCATCCATTTTGTTGTAGCCAGGTCATATACTGAGTGTTAATGAAGTTTATAAGCTGATTATCATTTTCCAGACATGGGCCCGCCGCAATGCGTAAGTGACTGCTTTGTAGGAACATCATTCCCGTGCGAACCTTATATACAACTCTACACTCTGGCAGATCGACAATACTGTCCTTGCGCCCACGTTTACCCGGTTCTCGTGACCAGTCTGAAAAATCAAGATTCAGCTTAACAGTTTCACTTTCTACAGCAATAATTTCAATCGCAGTTGCACACGGTTGCGTCACGATATGTGAAAAATAAGATCTCAGCGTTTCCAGTAATGCAGCTGAATTAGAACGAATTCGTAAATTAAATTTACCAATCGTAATTCCAAGATCTTCTTCAAGAAGATAATGTTTGCCGAGCATGGCAGTCACCACATTCTCCATAGCAAAATTATTCTCTGTTTTCATTCTTTATCCAGTTCAGTCAAAACATAGTCAACATAACGGTCAGCCATATTAATACCCGCCCCCTCAAGAGAACCGCGAAAACCACCAAATGCCGAAACTTCAAAAACCATTGGGCCAGCCTCAGTTTCAGCAACATCAACGGTGGTGAAATCCATTGCAAAGGGGGCCTGAGCGCGAAATGCCAGATCGATGATCTCGGCAGATGGTTGATAATCCGCATACCTTCCACCACTATGAATAGTGGTATTCCATGCGTTAGTCTGAGGTATGCGAGCATAAGCTCCCTGATATTCATTACCCAGGAATACCAGGCCAAGATCCTGCTGCAATGAGCCAATCATTTTTTGTATGTACATCACCGGATTCAGGGATTGAAAGTCACGAATTTGTTGTTCAATCAATTTACGATCTGAACCTGCCTCAATGACACACATGCCACGGGCTTTAGTAGAATAAAGAGGTTTAAATACCGCGCAGCCAAATCGTTCAATGACCGACATTGCCATATCAAGATCTTCCGTTATGCAGGTTTCTGGCATAGGGATATTATTATTTCGTAAGCTGATCGTACAGCTCAAGCGATCGATCAGCCTCTGGATGTTTTCAGGCGGACTAAAAACTCGAACCCCGGCCCGCTCGGCTACGCGCAGTAGTTCCAGCCGATCTAGTGTATGCGGGCTATAGCTTGCGCTGATTTTTTTTACAATCAGCGCATCAAGTTTGCATAAATCATCACTGTTGTAAGTTAACCTGCCATCTTCAAGATCCAGTGTAACCTGTCCCATGTCGATGAGCTGGCGGTATCCAGTCCTGGCCTGCACAGCATCAGCCAGCGTTTCCGTTGACCATTTATCAGGTATACCAATTACACCTATTTTTTTCTCAGCCAATGAAAATCTCCTCAATGGGACATTTAAATTTATGCATTTTACGTCTGTCGGTCTGTAACACCTGTTCAATCAAATAGCGGGCACGCAAAAACATGTCTCGCGCGAGTGATTTATCCAGTATAAAACGGGTTGAAGTCGCAAATGAACGCGCCAAGCCTAATGCTAGTCGAATTTCAAAATAATCATCATTAGACTTTTTCGCATATTTACTGGCAATATGATAAAAATCTAATGCCAGGGTCATGATTCGCTTGCGTAGCCTTACATCAAGAACCTGTAAGCGGTAATTCGAGACCATGAACACCGAAACATCCTGAACATAATCCATGTATTTTGAACGGTGTAAATCAATAAAATTTATTCGTTTTTCAACAGGATCATAAATTATATTATCAACATTAAAATCGCCATGAATATAAACAGAGAATGGAACCTCTATCTTCTTTTCATATTCACGGGCCTTGTTAAGCAAGGTTTCAAAAGCAGGCAGGCGGTAACCACAAACTTTATTTTCAGGCTGACAAAATTCAGGATGAATCGAATAAATTTTATTCAGACGCTTGTCTAATTGCTGCATAAAATTAGCGGCAATCGGCTGTTCTATCCGGGTTTCATTCCAGACTGATTTAAGCGTTTTGCCTAATCTATGCAAACCTTCCTGCATAAGCACAGGTGAATCCTGTAGTAGTATTTTTTCAAAGGTGAAACCGGCAAGATGTTCAATCAACAAAGAGGCCGACTGTCCTCTTTTTTTATATGAAAGAATTCTCGGGGCCAGGCCGGGATAGATTTCATGCCAGTTTTTGACTCCACGGCGTTCCTCTTTTAACTTTTGTTTCTCACCTTCTTTGAAAATTGCCAGACAAACATTATCATCAATATTTGTAATCCCGGATATATTACTGCCTGAACGGGTTTCTGCAATAGTTTTAACTTTTAGACCAGATAAGTTTTCATTATCCTGCAACTGTGCGACAGAAGCCTGCAAAGAATAATAACAATCAATATTTACGGCCTGTCCAAGATTTGCAGATATAATTGCTTCACTAATATTAAGAAGCCCCCCCCCCATTTGCTCAATGGAGCGGGCTGCAAACAATGATGAAATAAACACTACCGATGAATCATGCTTGTTAGATTTTTTGATATATTGTTTCAATAATTTAGCGTAGTCGCGCCTTATTTTTTGTTCTATATTTCCAATCTTCAAGGCCAGCCGAGTATCATGCTGATAAATGGCGGCTTCGATTAATCCAATACCACGAACCAGATGTTTCAATAAGGAGCTATAAATTTCCGGCTGCAAACTCGAAACATCCTGCAGAGACTGCATTTGCCGAATACATTCTCTGCATAGTAGTGCAATCTGTTCAAGATCAGTTGCGATAAACTCGATAGAACGTAGCCAAATTTTGGCTGATCTATTTTCTTTTTTAAGCCCCGCAATTTCATTCAAACAACTATTATGAATACGTATCTTAAGATTATATACATAACCGCTACGTTCAAGAATACGTTTTGCTTCAATAAGTGAAGCATCATCAAAACAGGATTTTAAACTGGATAATTGTGAGCTAACTTCGGCAATAATAAAGTGCAAATTATCACTAATGTTATTCGGGATCTGCATAATTAACCAAAATTACCCAGATAGATAGAAGCATGATTTTCTTTTTCTCCATCAACACCGGAGAGTAGTGCGGGTATTAAAATATTTGTTTGCTGCAATTGCGCTATTTCTTTCCATTCCACTGCAACCTGATGTTTATCAGGGTTAGAGCCATTATGAGGAGTATAATTATCGGGAAGAATACATTCAAAAAAGAATTCTACTAAATGACGAGTCGTCGCTGGAGTTGTCTCTCTGGGCTTAAAGCAGTCACTAACATGTAGCAGACTTCTGATTTCTACTTCCGCACCAATCTCTTCCTGGCATTCACGATCCAATGACTCAACCAGAGTCTCGCCAGTTTCCTGCCCCCCACCTGGAAAGGCATAGCGGACTTCTCCGTTTTCGTATTTTTTTCTAAGTAATAATATTTTTCTCTCATGCACTATCACCGCACGAGTAGTATTACGAATTTTAGGGAGAAGTTTATCCATATCTTGATCGAGTTCAAATAGAGTAGACGTTTGCATGTAACAATTCATAATTACTATTCCCTCTTAAATATGCGATTTTATCCATAACCTTTTCAACTATATAATCCTAAAAAAAATCATGTTAATCTGGCAATAACTTCATCCCAGACCTTTGAATAAGCCTGAGACGAGCGACTATTAGGTGAGTAACTTGGCAATGGTGCCCTACGCATACCCATTTGCTCTATATCACTGGCATAGGGTATTTCACCACCCGCCAAAAAATTTTCACTGAAGGGCGGGTCATTTAAAAAAACATTGTGTAATTTTTTACGTCGATCAACCATTGAAAAAAAGGCAAGCACCTCGGCTTCATCATAATGATTTTTCTTTTTAAATCTTATTAACTGCTCCAGTGTCCGCATAGATAATACCGTTGGTATAATGGGTACAAGCAGGGCATCGGCCGCGTAAAATACACTCTCTGAAACCAGAGATATGCTGGGCGGACAATCCAGAATTATAAAATCATATTCATTGGCAATGGTTTTTAATAAGCTATTTAATTTATGCGATGGATTTTTTTTATCACCCAAGATTAAATCCATATTTCGGTATGAAAAATCGGCAGGAATCAAATCCAGATCTTCAAAGTCTGTGCCTTTAATGGCATCTGATAAGGCATGCTTTTTATTGATAATACCTTTGGCTCCGCTCTTTACTTTTGCTTTTATACGAAAGTAAAAACTTGCTGCACCTTGCGGATCCAGATCCCAAACCAGGGTACGCCAACCCTGCTTAGCCGCCAGATAGGATAGATTGACAGCGGCAGCTGTCTTTCCCACGCCACCTTTTATATTGTAACTAGCCAATACTTTCATTCACTGATTCCTGTTCTGGCTTCATCGCAGAGTTGAATGATTCATCAAATAGATTATGGTATTTAATCTTTGAGAAATGCTTATATAAACTCATAAATTCATATTGCAATTCGATTTTTCTTTGCTCCATGCCATCAGCAAGCACGCCCATTGCCATATAGGTATCCGCTTCATTAATACCTTGCGCAGACATCTTTTCTGCGAACTCTTTAAGCGCATGACTTTGCACGTCCATATCCTGGAACTCACCCAGATTATCCTGCAAAATTTTCAATTGGGTAATAAGTTTAGCTATTTTATTTTTATGATACAGATTATGAAAAAACTCGAGTAAATATCGAAGTTTTTTACAACTTTTACGTAATTCATGGAAATCATCTGCGGGTGAATCAGGGGTTAATCGATCGGCTTCTTTTTTCACCCGCCTGTAACTTCGCCAAATGCGTTCATTCGCATGCCCGTGTATTTCTTTTTTTCCATCAGCTTCAAGATTGCTTTCTTCTGTATCATTTTTTATAAAATCCTTCAACGTTTTCTTCAGCAACTTATATCGTGCTGAGGTCACGGCTGAAATAAGTTCTTTATAGGCCTGTTTCTGCTGTTGTTGCAGGAATTCTCTAAATGGCTGCAATGAGACCCGCATATTTTCTGCCAGTCTATTTTCTAATGTGTCGAATCCCAGAAGATACACATCGAGATCACGTGCAGGTGTAGTCTCAGCACCCAGCCAGGCATATTCTTTTTTGAAATATTCAAATTGTTCTTGCGGAAAGACCTTCTTCATTTGTGATAAAATGGATCGTGTCCGCCGCACTGCAATTCGATAGTCGTGCAAAAATTCCGTATCCAGTCTGGCCCGCATACCCGACTCATTGACTTCCATTGCTAGCAACAGATGTTGTAAAATATCTTTAACTGCCTTGATGGATTGAATCTCAGGATTGATTTTAAGTTTTATTTTTGAAGAATAATCACAGGCACGTCGTCCTATCACCTGCAGAGCCATATCCAGAAGATGTAATTTACAGGGTTTAAGTGCCGGGTCTTTTTTCAGTATCGTTCTTACTCGTTCTAATTCTGCCGAATATCCTCTGACAGGATTTATAAGGATGCGCCTCTGAAATTTTCGTTTTTTAACCTTTTCAGCTGAGACTGTACTATTTTCCTCAATAGCCAGACGAACGACAACTTTTTCATGCTTATCCCGCAGCAAAAGTTGCTGCACATCACCCTCAATCTTCACCACAGGTAACAAGGCACGCATTGCTACCTTTGCGGCAATGGATTCACACATCATTGATGGAAGACTACGTAAACCTGGTGTTTTATTGTTAGTTACCGCAAACGGGACTGGCACGGGTACTATGGCAACAATCGAACCATCAGAAATTTTTTGCAGAGATAATTTTTGTTTTTGATCATGCAGGTGCAAGGCCAACATTTCACCTTCTCGATTTAGTCGCCAGTCAAAAGTATCATAATAAACAGTTCTAAACGCCTGCGCAGGTTCCAGGCTACAGGAAAAATATTTTTTAAATTTTAAGAGCAGATCATTGACTATAAGTTCATCTGCAGGTATATAACAATTTTGTTTAGCTTCTATTTGTTTATTTGATTTATTCATAAGTCAACATTGTCATGGCCATTAATTTGCTTTTAACACAAATCATTTAAATAACGATAATCACTGCTGTTCCATTTATTTTGAATGCACGATCTGGGATAGACAAGCTGAATTTTTTTCCATATCCGCCCAGTCATGTAAAAAAAGCACACATAATGTAGCCGTTGAAAAAACCTTTCCGTCCGGAAACTCTGCAGTATCTTTGAGCAAATAGTTAAACAAATCCTCAAGCCCAGGGTTATGCCCAACTAATAACAAGGAATTAATATCGCTATCAGTGGCAGAAATAACCTGGCACAACTCACTTTCTTTTGCCTGATAGATGCGATCATCAAAGTCAACTGCGTCCTTATCTATATCTAACTCATAACAAACCGAGCTAACCGTTTGCCATGATTTTAAGACAGGTGAGCTAACAATATGTTCAGGCACCATCTCTTCTTTCTTCATCCACCGCCCTAACTCAAGAGCATGTTGATTCCCCCGAGAGCTAAGAGGCCGAAATTCATCAGGCATATCTATACCGCCTATCGACTTAGCATGCCGCAGAAGGTACAGTGTTTTTTTTTACCGGTCATATAATTAAATCAAGTAAATTTGTAAAATGATTACGGTCGTTAAACTACGCGCCAGCCATTCATTTTATCATTAAAATTCGGGCAGGATTGACATTAACCAATATCTGTCCGGATTTTATTACTAGGCCGCTTTTTTCAGGGCTTTGTTCAATTTCTTTATCTTTGATTTCTGCTTATCAACTTTCTTCTTTCTGCTTTTCAACTCTTTTTTAATTGAGCTTACTTTTTTTGATTTAGACATAGATGCATTCTCCATTGAGTAAGTAAAAGTGCAGATTACACGGTTAGTTGTGTATTACTTTGCCACTACATTTAAAGCTGGGCTGTAATCCCACATAAAATTAATAATTAATTTTATAATTCTTTATGTTGCGCAAGAAATTCTCGAATAAATTTTCGTATTTCCCTTGCTGCACTGGTGTCGAGCTCTTCACATAAACTAACAAAATCATTTCGATCTTTAGCATTGATTCGGATTATTAACTGACTGTCATTTTTCTTTTTTTTCTTCTTTTTTGACATAAATCGACCCAATCAACGCCCCAAATTAATGTATATACAAGTAATATATGTATGATATACCTGCGCAAGGTATTGTCAAGTATTTTTAGGGGATTAATTCAATAACTATGACTGCTTTATCACTCGCTATTAAGCGAGGGTATGGTGTAAGCCCCTGCAAGGGGCTATTAGCCAACGTCTACCAGGCTCAGTTGTTCCCGGCTTTTTTCTTCTTAGATCTCAAAATGTAGAACCGCGTGGGCACAAAACCCGTGCCCACCCTACGATGCTTGATGTAACCGGGGGAGGCGCAAGTTTGTGTACCATAGGCACTTCTTTTGGTCGCCCACGTGGGAAGCTTCCTCTCTCACCAATGAAAAGGGGGAGTTAACGGGATGGCAATGAGGGGGTATATTCAGTCCGTAAGAAATTGAATGGCTTATATTATAAAGCTTTTAGGGTTATATAATTGCTCATAATCGCTGGCTATGCCGGTTAACTGGCTTTGTCGAATCTATGCATGATCTTGATTAACTCCGCTTCGGTTTTACTCAAGCCGCAAATATCGACCAGCTCATTTGTTTTTGATCCGTTCTGTGCCATACGGATAGCCTGTTCATAGGGCTGATTGGCCGCATCATAAATATCAAGTTGTTCCTGACGTTCAGCCAGACGACGCTGACGTCGCTCCACTTCTTGCATACGTCCCCCCATTCCTACAGAAGCATTAATCAATGCCCTTAAATCATTTTGCGTGCGTTGTAATAGAACAGTGTTTTTACTATTTTTTTGTTGCTGCCGATGTAATGTTATCAGTGCAATAAATAAGAGTCCGGCACTGATTAGCATTAGCCAGCTGCCAGTGTCTAATTCTGTAACCATTGTGAGAAGTATGTTCATACCATTTCCTCATGCGTACTCATCTATTCCAGGAGAACTGCCACCCTTTTTTTTCTGTTTGTTTTTTTTATTATTCTGATCTTGCTTGGATTGCTGCTTTCCGGCCTGATCGGAAGGTTTAAACAGCCTGCCCGGCCGGATTGGTTTCAACGGATTGATATTGCCAATGTCGACCATATTTGTGCATCTGAAATGAATTAGTAGCAGTCATTATTACAAAGCTGCAACATCATTCCATTCCTCATCCGTCAGTAATTTATTCACATCCACAAGAATGAGTAATTCTTCATCCTGGGTTGAAACGCCCTGAATATATTTTGAACTTTCATCATTACCCACATTGGGAGCCGTATCAATTTCTGATCCATGTATATCGGCTACTTCCGCAACACTGTCCACAAGCACACCTACCACATTGTTTTCCGCCTCAATGATAACGATACGTGTGGCATCATCGGCTTCCGCTTCCAGCAAACCAAAACGGCGACGGAGATCAATTACCGTAACCACATTGCCGCGTAAATTAATAATACCCAGAACATAATCCGGCGCACCGGGAACCGGAGCAATTTCAGTCATGCGCAAGACTTCCTGTACCTGCATCACCTTGATGCCGTATTTCTCATTGTCCAGTCGAAATGTCACCCATTGGATAATGGGATCGTTCGCACTTGCAGCTAGCTCTGTCATGAATCTTTCTCCTCTTATTCGATAATTTCTTATCTGTACGTCAAATATTCGACTCTCGAACAAATAACGAAATCACCTGCATATCGTTATCTAATTGATTTTTAAAAGACTAAATCAACAATCAATCTGATCTGTCGTTATTATTTTCGACACATTGCCTATAAACTTGAATTTATATAGATAAATGCAGGAAATGTACCAATTAAGCCGATAGCAAATGATGTGTTGCGGTAGTTAGCCGGGCAAGACAAGTTACGGGTAGGTTGGTGCTGAATGAAATGAAGCCCAACAGAATATCATCCTAATATTGTTGGGCTTCATTTCATTCAGCACCAACCTACCCATGTTCATACGGCTGAAGCCATATCTGTATGATGCGCTAATCTTCGCCACTGGTGAGTTTTTCGGCAAACGCGGTGGGATCGATCAGCGCGCACATATGTTCGACCACGGTGCCTAATAACCACTTGCGCTGGGTACGCTCGCTGCGCCAACGCACCTGATCACCCTGCAAGATGATTACTTCTTCCACCGAGTCCACTGCCAAACCCCAACGACCCTCATCAATCAGTACGATGCGGGTAATCCTGTCCTCGGGTTCAGCCACCGCCAGTGACTTTAATTTATCCGCAGGGAAAACCAGACTGGCCGTATCCACCACCGGAATACGCTGTCCAAGGTGATGCAATATTCCAAGATAAAAATCAGCATGTCCCGGCATCTCGGCCAGATCATTATTCCACTCCACCACGCCACTTAACCCGTCCAATGGTACCGCTAAGGTCAATCCTGCCACTTTAAACAACATCACCTGAAACTCATTGACAATGGCTGAATCGGTTTCTTCCTGAGCCAGCTCGGGGCTTGTTGTTACCAGAGCAGGCTCTTCTACAACCGGGCTGATAATTTCAGTTTT
Source organism: uncultured Thiohalophilus sp. (assembly GCA_964575555.1). GTDB lineage: Bacteria > Pseudomonadota > Gammaproteobacteria > UBA6429 > Thiohalophilaceae > JAADGZ01. The sequence continues at coordinate 15,512 of CAZNRP010000046.1, forward strand.
AACCTCGATTTCAGTCTCAGTTTTAACTTCGGCCACCGGTTCGACTGCCAACATCTCGGCGACGGTCTCTACCTTTACTTTCGCATCAACTTCTGCTGTTACTTCAGCATCAACGATTACCACATCAGCCGGTTCACGCAGCAATGAATCCAGAAACAGGGTGAGTGCCAGTTTTTCCTCCACCAGTACTGGTTTGTCTTTGCCAAAACTCATGAGTTAACCTGTTTCATCGATGTCTTATTTCTATCGGCAAGCAAACTTGTAAGCAACGCCGCATAGGCTTTTGAACCCCGGGATGAGGGCAGCATAACTGACAGAGGAACGCCTTCCTTGCTGGCTTCACGAAATTTGGTATCCACAGGAATAACCGATTCCCAGAGATCAGCACCATATTGTTCACGCAAGGTTTTTAAACTATCAAATGCGGCACGAGTACGTCGATCAAACATAGTTGGAACAATGGTATATTCAAACGTATTACTGCGTGCGCGGCGGATCATCTTTAATGTACGCATCATGCGTTCCAGTCCCTTAATGGCAAGAAACTCCGTCTGCACTGGTAACAATAAATGCTCGCAGGCAGCAAGAGCATTAACCATAAGAATACCTAATAAAGGTGGACAATCCAGTATCGCATAATCAAATTCCTGCTCCAGTTGAGCCAGAGCATTGAGCATCACCAGCCCCTTGCCTTCCTGAGTGCCTAGCTGACGATCCAATGTTGCAAGCGCAGTGGATGCAGGCAGAAGTTGCAAACCATCGATGCTGGTCTCATGCAAAATCTCATAAGCCGGGGCACCGGTTTGCACCCCCTGCCCCTGAAATAACTGGTACACACTTTTTTCCTGTGCATCAGGATCCAAACCAAAATACGCACTCATGGAACCATGCGGATCCATGTCCACCAGTAATACGCGCAGCCCCTGTTTAACCAGATGGCCAGCAAGATTGACCGCCGTGGTGGTTTTGCCTACACCTCCTTTTTGATTGGCTACGGCCCAGATTTTCAAACCGGATACCCCTTCATTTTTGTTCAATCGCCATCATTCGACGTGCATTTTTGTCAGCCAGAATAACCATCACCACTCGTCGATTGCTGCGCCGACCTTTTGCACTCGCATTATCTGCAACCGGCCGATACTGTCCAAAACCAATGGCAGACAATCGCTTGGGATCAACACCGTTACGACTGAACAGATGTACGACACTGGCTGCACGCGCAGCGGACAACTCCCAGTTAGACGGATACACTGAAGTACGAATGGGCCGGTTATCCGTATGCCCTTCCACATCAATATAATTCGGTAAGTTTCGAACCACTTCAGCCAGCTCTTCTAATATCGGATAGCCACTCTCAGTCAGACGAGCATTACCGCTGGCAAATAAAATGCGGTTGTTCATTTCAACTTTCACCCACAGTTTATCCCGAGTAATTTTTATTAAATTCTTATCCACTAAAGGTGCTAAATTATGTTGTAGTTCATCGGCAATACGTTCTAACTGCTGATTTTGTGGTGTAATGGTTGGCTTAATGCCCACCAGATTGATTTCTTCCAACGTCGTTTCAACCGTCTTCAGGGATTTACGCTCTTCACCTATCTGAATGGGGTTTGGCGATTTAGGCGGGGTTTTAAAAGCTTCTTCCATAGTGTCTGACAGTACCCGGTATTTGCCCTCATTGATTGAAGACATAGAATACATCACCACAAAAAAAGCAAACAACAGGGTAATAAAATCTGCATAGGAGACCAACCAGCGATCCGTGTTTTCGTGATCCTCCTGCTTGCGTCTACGCCGGCTCATAATAATAACCTAACGTAGGTATCCTAATAATTTGGTTTCTATATTACGGGGGTTTTCACCTTCGGCAATTGCAGTCATCCCTTCGACGATCATTTCCCGATATTGACTCTGCCCATGCACAATACTTTTTAATTTTTGTGCCACCGGCAGAAATAATAAATTAGCCGCACCGACACCGTAAATCGTGGCCACAAAAGCCACTGCGATGCCACTTCCCAGCATGCTTGGATCAGATAGATTGCCCATCACCTGAATCAATCCTAATACCGCACCAATAATACCAATGGTTGGACTGTAGCCCCCCATGCTTTCAAATACCTTGGCCGCGCTACTATCAAAGCGATCCTTGGTATCAATATCCAGCTCTAAAATACCTCGAATAGTTTCAGGTTCACCGCCATCGATTAACAATTGCAGGGCTTTCTGGGCAAAGGGATCGACTTCATGTTCTTCTACATCTTCCAGTCCCAGTAAACCTTCTTTACGGGCGATATTGCTCCAGCGGATAATTTTCTCAATCGTTTCCTCGTAATCCAGCCGTGGCGTTAAGATCGTCCAGAACAGCATCCGCATCGCACGTAAAAAAATGGCCTGTGGAGATTGCAGCATTACCGCGCCAATAGTACCGCCCAGTACAATTAGCACAGCCGGGCCATTCACCAGTGTTTTCAGGTGTCCGCCTTCCAGATACTGTCCTAGCAGAATAGCGCTAATGCCAACAAACAGACCAACAATGCTGAGCAAGTCCATTTTCATAGGCGTTTAACAATTCCCTGTCCAAGCTCATCAAGGCTGAGTATTTTAGTGGCAAGCCCAGCATCAACAATGGCCGCCGGCATTCCATAAATAACGCTACTGGCTTCATCCTGTGCCCAGATTTCCGAGCCGCGTTGCTTGAGCACTTTTGCGCCTTCCCGACCATCCGCCCCCATCCCGGTCATGACTATCGCCAGTGTATCTTTAGGGTAAACATTGGCGATCGAGGTAAAAGTAACATCAACCGAGGGTTTATAGGTTAAGCCCTCATCTTTAGTCAGGCGCACATGAACATTACCTGGCCGCCCTTCAATTCGCATCTGCTGTCCACCGGGAGCCAATAGTGCCAACCCCGGCTTTAACATATCTTTATCCTCAGCCTGCCTCACCTCAATTGCACACATTTGATCCAGACGATTAGCAAAAGCCTGGGTAAACGTGGAAGGCATGTGCTGAATTAACAGTATGGGAGTCGCAAAATTTTTCGGCAAGCGTGTCAAAACTTTCTGCAAGGCCACCGGCCCCCCAGTTGAAGTACCAATAGCCACCAGCTTTATTAACCCGGTAGTACTGGGGGCTAACTTGCCTGTCGATCTGCTAACAGTCTGTTGACGTAAAGATGTTGCCGTTGACCGTGTCGCTGTAGGAGACGTTCGTTGCGCGGCACTACGCAGAGTAGGATTAATACGTTTTCCGGCAAGCGCACGCACCCGCTGACAAAGTAATTTACGCACTTCGTTTTTGTCTTTGGCTATATCTTCAAAACGCTTGGGGAGAAAATCCACCGCCCCAGCTTCCAGTGCATCCAGAGTGGCTTTGGCACCATCGGTGGTCAGTGAAGAGAACATGATAATGGGCACTGGTTTCTGCGCCATAATTTTACGCGTGGCACTGATGCCATCAAGAACAGGCATTTCAATGTCCATGGTAATCACATCCGGCTTTAATTGATTTGCTTTATGAACTGCCTGCTCGCCATTTTCAGCCATACCGATCACTTTTATCATGGGATCAGATTCCAGCATTTCACTGACCCGGCGACGGAAAAAACCGGAGTCATCAACCACGAGTACACGTGTGGCCATACGACAATATCCTCAAATAGTTATTGCTGTGAAAGAATCGTATTGCTGTCTAACACCTGCGTTAAACATACATACGAATTAAACCAGGTACATCCAGAATAAGGGCAATCCCGCCATCTCCGGTAATGGTTGCACCGGCCATGCCAGAAACACCGTGCAGCAATGCTCCTAAGGGTTTAATCACCACTTCTTCCTGCCCGATCAATTCATCAACCACAAAACCAACTTTTTGTGTGCCGATATGTACCACCACTACATGTCCCTTCTCCGGCAAATCAGCGCCGGACTGACCTTTCACCATCCAGCGTTTTAAATAAAATAATGGCAACGAACGTTCACGCACTAAAATCACCAGCTGACCATCAACAATATTGGTCTGGGTTAGATCCAGATGAAAAATTTCACTGACGTTAACCAATGGCAGCGCAAACATTTGTTTATCCAGTCGCACCATCAGGGTAGACATAATGGCCAGGGTCAGCGGTACCTTGATAGAAAGGCGGGTTCCCTTACCCAGTTCCGAATCAATTTCCACCGTGCCATTCAAACGGCTGATGCCGGTTTTCACCACATCCATACCGACACCACGGCCAGAAATATCAGAGATTTCTTTCTTGGTTGAAAACCCCGGTGCAAAAATCAGTTCATAACATTCTTTATTGCTTAAGCGATCAGCCGCTTCCTTATCCATCAGGCCTTTATCAACGGCAATATTGCGTAATATATCTGGATCCATGCCCTTGCCGTCATCTTCTATCGACAGCAGGATATGATCCCCTTCCTGAGAGGCAGCCAGCACCACCGTACCTTCCCGAGGTTTGCCTTCTGCTTCACGCTCATCCGGCATTTCAATACCATGATCCAGTGAATTGCGCACTAAATGCACCAACGGATCGGCTAATGCTTCAACCAGATTCTTATCCAGATCGGTATCTTCACCGACCATCTCCAAACGTATTTCTTTTTTCAGGGTACGGGCAATATCACGCACCACACGCGGGAAGCGACCAAATACTTTTTTGATCGGCTGCATCCGTGTTTTCATTACCGATAATTGTAAATCGGCGGTAACAAGATCAAGATTGGCCACCGCCTTGAGCATATCCTCATTGCCACTGTGTTCACCTAACCGGGTAATACGGTTACGTACCAGTACCAGCTCGCCCACCATGTTCATGATGTCATCCAGACGACTGGTGTCCACTCGCACCGAAGTTTCGGCCTGTGGTTTTTCTTTAGTAGCTGGTTTCTTTCCAGCCTTTTTAGCTTCAGCTCCAGATCCGGCTTCTTTTTTACCACCCGCCGTAGCGGCCGGTTTTACCTCACTGACAGCCGCTGTTTTTCCAGTCTCTTCTTTATTTGCACTAAATTTTCCTTTGCCATGCAACTCATCCAGCAGCGCATCAAATTCATCTTCCGTTATCATATCGCCCGAAGAATAGGCTTCGGTCTCAGCTTTCGCTTCAGCACTGGAAGCAGCGTCATCCTCGGATAGGCTATTCGCATCGAATTTACCTTTGCCATGCAACTCATCCAGCAGCGCATCAAATTCATCGTCGGTAATGTTTTCCGAACCGCTATCTGTTAGCGCAGTTGCTGCGGCAGGTTTATCGCTGCCATCAAGCACGTTTAACAGCTCATCAAACTCAGCATCGGTAATGTCTTCGCCACCGCCAACATTTGCCGGTGCAGCATTGGTCTCAGCTAGAGCTTCGGCAACCGGCTCAGTGGCCGCCGCTGGTGCGGCAGCTTCATCAGCCGATTCCGGTTTGGTAAATTTTTCCAATGCGGCCAGCATAGTCGGATCCGCATCTGCTACTTCTTCACCATTACGCAGAGCTTCAAATTGATCTCCCAGCACATCGAGCACCGGAAGAATCGTGTCCATCAAATCAGCAGTTATCGAGCGTTCACCATTACGCAGGAGATTAAAAATATCCTCTGAACGATGACAAAGTGCCACCATAGCATCAATAGCAAGGAAACCGGCTCCGCCCTTAATCGTGTGGAAACCACGGAAAACCGTATTCAGCAAGTCCATATCATCCGGGCTCTGTTCCAGACTCACTAACTCTTCACTTAGTGACTCAAGTATTTCCCCCGCTTCGATCAGAAAATCTTGTAATAATTCATCATCCATCTAGCTCACTCCAATCTTGAGTTCTAGAAACCCAAACTTGATAAAAGATCATCTACTTCATCCTGACCAGACACCGTGTCACCGCTATCGATACCGGGTACGACGGGGCCTTCTAATTCTTCCAGTGATTTTTTCTCACCCTTTTCAACGTGCTCCGGTAAACCGGCAACCTTAACCAGGTTCACCAGATTGCCTTCCACTTCGGCAACCAGGTTAATGACCCGCTTAATAATTTGTCCCGTCAAGTCCTGAAAATCCTGTGCCATCAGCACATCATTCAAGTGACCTTTAATCTTGCCAAAGCCATCAGACTGGGTCAGTAGAAAGCCATCGATTTCTGTACTTAATTTTCGAAAGCCATCGGCATCCATTTCTCTTTTGGTAAACTGTCGCCAGCTCTCCAATATGCTGGTAGCCTGTGATTCCATACCTTCACAGATGGGAATGGACGCTTCCACCGCAGTTAATGTTTTGTCTGCCGCTTCTGCTGTCTTGGTGATAACAAAATTAAGCCGTTGCCGAGCATCCGGAATTTCATGTTCAGTCATATCCGTGATCCGATCATCCATGCCAAAAGCACTAATCGCATCATGCAGTTCACGGGTTAGTTTGCCCACTTCCTGATAAAGGGCGTTCTCACGAATATCGGTGAGATCATCAATAACTTCTTTTGCACCCTTCTCGTCACCGGCTTCAATGCAAGCTTGCAGATCACGAGCCCGGGCGAGATTGTCTTCACTTACCACTGTATCGTCGCTCATTTCAGCACGACTCCTTTATTTTGAATTTTAGGCTTCCAGACGTTCAAAAATCTTTTCCAGCTTTTCTTTCAAGGTTTGTGCCGTAAAAGGCTTGACGATGTAACCATTAACACCGGCCTGAGCGGCCTCGATAATCTGTTCCTTCTTCTGCTCAGCCGTAACCATCAACACCGGTAAGCTTGATAAACTTTCATCGGCCCGAACATGCTTGAGCAAATCTATGCCCTGCATCCCCGGCATATTCCAATCGGTAACCAATAGCTCAAACTTTCCACTCTGTAGCATGGGCAAAGCCGTGGTGCCATCATCAGCTTCTTCGGTATTGGTGTAGCCCAGATCACGTAACAGATTTTTGATAATGCGCCTCATAGTAGAAAAGTCATCTACAATGAGAATTTTGAGGTTCTTGTCCACTCGTTTTCTCCACTTTAAGTAAGAATTTACTGAACAATCTATATTTTCAGACTGAGCTGGTGAATTCTATAAATCTTATCGGCCATGTCCTCTGCTAACTTAAGTACGTGTTTTAAAAATATTTATATAAATGAACAGAATATTTGAACGGTTAAAAAACAGACAAAAAACCCCGCATAGGCGGGGTATCCATTACTGTGGGTATGGTTTCAGCCGTGTGGGATGGCTAAATAGCTGTTCCAAATACCTGTAAACCTTTAAGAACAACCGTTCGTCCTGAGCTTGTCGAAGGAAGCTTGTCGAAGGAAGCTTGTCGAAGGAAGCCCTTCGGCTG
>CAZNRP010000047.1:0-22500 GCA_964575555.1 uncultured Thiohalophilus sp.
CTAACAGTATATTAGACAGAATATGTTTAAACGTAGCACATGTCCATCCTTAAACATAATTCCCATATCTGGCGGCGCACCCTCAGTTTATATCAATTCTAACTGGCCAACATGGTTATATCTAACTTTAACGCCCTGTTATGAAAACTGTCCAAATATGTACTTGCATCATATTTTATATTTATAAATAACAAGCAATGAATCAAATTTGAGAAATAACGGTTTCAAGTATACGACTCACATCCCACATTCCCTGCGCTATATACTTTTCAATTTCACTCATTGTAATTTCACCTTCACCAAGTCCGGCTGCCAGGTTGGCGATGACTGAAATACTGGCGTACTCACATTTGAGTTCGCGAGCTAAGCAGGCTTCCGGCATGCCGGTCATACCGACGATGTCGCAACCATCTTTAGCCAGTCGCTGGACTTCGGCGGCTGTTTCCAACCGGGGGCCCTGGGTGGCTGCATAGACTCCGTTTTTTTTCAGACTAATGCCACAATTATCAGCTGCATCAAGCAGCTTCTGACGTAACCATTCTGAATATGGTTCAGTAAAATCAATATGTACAACCGGAGTATCGTTACCATCAAAAAAGCTCATTTCACGACCATAGGTGTAATCAATGATCTGATCAGGGATAAGCAGTTGGGCTGGCTTTAGTGATGGATTTATCCCTCCTACTGCATTAATGCCAATAATTATCTCTGCCCCGGCTTCTTTCAATGCGTATATATTGGCTCGATAGTTAACTTTATGTGGGGGAATTGTATGTCCACCACCATGACGCGCAAGAAAAATAATCGAGCGATTCTTCAGCTGGCCTTTAATCAGGGCTGCAGATGTGTCACCAAAAGGTGTGTATGCAATATTTTCTTCATTAACCACCAGGCCGGGTAATGAGGTCAGGCCGGTACCGCCAATAATTGCTATGCCTTTCATTTTATAACCCTTTCACTGCATAAATGCCATCGGCATTGCGTAGATAACCTTTGTAATCCATACCGTAACCAAACAGATAGCGATCCTCGGTTTTGACACCAACAAAATCTGCTTTGATGTCAGTTTTTCGATCATGGCATTTTTCTACCAGTACGGCAGAATAGACGGCGGCGGCACCGGCTTTATTGCAATGTTCGACAATGGCTTTCAAGGTGATACCTTCGTCCAGAATATCGTCAACGATCAACACGTCCCGATCCTGTAATGAATAATTTTGTTCAGACAACCAGTCAAGTTTCCCCCCTGATGTTTTATCGCCATAACGGGTGACATGCAGATAATCCAGTTGTAAGGGGAAATTTAGCCGTGTGAGCAAATTACCTGTTGGTATGATTGCGCCAGTTAAGACACAGAGCACTAGCGGATTACGATCGTATAGCTTATTAGTAATCGCCTGCGCTATATTATCCAGAGCGACACCAACTTCTTTAGCCGTATAGAGACAGTCGGCTTCGGACATTATTTTATTATAGTCTTCATTTTTCATGGCGTTTACTTTACCGGAAATTCGTTAAATTTAACTTCGTCGGGAATATGCAGCGTTGATGTCGGGAAGGCCATTTCAGCGCCATGTTTGTCTATCACTTCACTGAGTTTGAGTAGAACATCCTGCTTAACCTCATGGTATTTTATCCAGTCTGTGGTGCGAGTGAATGTGTATATAAAAAAGTCTAATGAAGAAGGTGAAAAACTATTGAAATTAACGATCATGGTTTGAGTTTGATCAATCTCAGGATGCGCAATTAACATGGCTTTGACATCCATAATAATTTTAGCCATTACACTAATATCATCATAGCGAATGCCAATGGTTTCATAGATACGACGATGACTCATACGTGAGGGGTTTTCCACACTGATATTGGAAAATACGGAATTGGGCACATACAGCGGACGTTTATCAAAAGTGCGAATCATGGTGGTGCGCCAGCCGATTTTTTCAACCGTACCTTCAATGTCCCTATCGGTCGAACGTACCCAGTCACCGATGGCAAAGGGCCGATCTAGATAGATCATCATACCGCCGAAAAAATTGGCTAGTAAATCCTTTGCGGCAAAACCGATCGCAATGCCACCGATACCACCAAAGGCAAGAATGGCAGAAATATTAAAGCCTAAACTTTGTAGCATCACCAGCGTTGAGGTAATTAAAATAGTGGTGCGGAGTAGTTGGCTAATGGCGCTGGCAGTGGTTCGATCAAAGGATTTACCTGCAACTTTATGTTGATGCAATATGTTTTCTTCTGCATAAGTAATGAAGCGAACCAATACCCAGGTAATGGTGGCGATGACACCAACCACCCGCATCTCATTGCCGACGGGAATGTCCATGACGTCCAGTGCCAGGGACAGGCCAATTACCCAGATCAATATAGTCAGAGGTTTTTGCAGTGCGTGAACAAGGGCATCATCCCACTGTGTCCGGGTAGACTGCAGACGCTGATAGAGTTTTTTAAGAACACGTTTTTGAATGAAGTCTAATAACAGTGCGGCAAAAACAATGCTGAATATTTTGACAATGCCGTATTTGTCTACATCCAGTAGATTTAATAGTTTATCCAGATACTCATTCATATTTAAATTCTCTTTCTAAAAATTCAATTCCAGGCTGGGATCATCCTGATAGCTTGTCATGAGTGCAGCCGCCTGCTTCCATTTTTGACTGCTATAAAGATAGGTGCGATCAATCTCATTGCGGCCATGCATGCGTGCAAGACGTAAATGTGCGACGGGATCATTCCATTCGCCCAAATTCTCGATTATATCAATCGCACCGGGACGATTATTACAGATTAGTGCCATATCGCAACCGGCATCGAGTGCGCTACGTGCTCGTGCTGCATAACTTTCACCCGCCACACTCGCACCTTCCATATTCAAATCATCACTAAAGATTACGCCTTGAAAGCCCAATCGCGTGCGTAATACTTCTTTTAACCAAAAGGGGGAAAAGCCGGCAGGTTGTGGATCCACTTTTTCATAGATAACATGTGCCGGCATCACCGCAGCGAGGCCATGATGAATCATGCGTTTGAAGCTAAGAATATCATGCGCATAAATATCATTATATTCACGTGTATCGACAGGAATCACAAGATGAGAGTCTGCACTCACCCCGCCATGTCCGGGAAAATGTTTTCCAGTTGCGGGCATGCCAGCATCATGCATGCCTTCAATATAGGCATGCGCCAGTTCAACCACAACGGCGGGATCATGATGAAAAGCACGATCCCCAATGACATCACTAATGCCATGATCGACATCCAGCACCGGTGCAAAGCTAAAATCAACGGCATGTGCTCGTAATTCGATGGCCATTAACCAGCCGGCTATTTTTGCCAGTCTGCGTGCTTTATTTGCATCCTGTTCATATACCTGACCAAAATGGGCCACGGCAGGTAGGCGGGTAAACCCATCTCGAAAACGCTGCACCCGCCCACCTTCATGATCGACCGCTACCAATAGCTTTGGATCACGCAAGGCATGGATTGATTGCACCAGCTCAAGCAACTGATCAACATCGGTATAATTACGACTAAATAGAATCACACCCCCAACAAGCGGATGCAGCAAAAGTGCCCGGTCTTCTGTGGATAAGGTTTCCGCCGCAATGTCCAGCATTATCGAGCCTAATGACACAGTGTTATGTCTCCATAATAATAAAGCATACTACCCGTATGTATGTTTACAAGGAATAAGTGGCATCTTCGTATACTGATGAGTGTGTACGGCTGAAGGCGCACCAACCAGGTTCCACGCGCTCAGTAGCGGTAAATATAATTTATAGGGATTCATATATATTGACCTGTGTTCCGGTAACCACGCAATCAAATAGCCGAATAATGTCACTGTTACGCATTTTTATACAGCCATGTGAACTGGGTCTGCCCAGTGTATCGCTGTCCGGGCAGCCATGAATATAAATATAACGGCGCATAGTATCAACTGAGCTCAGCCTGTTTTTACCGACTTCCCGACCACTGAGCCAGAGTATGCGAGTGAGTATCCAGTCACGTTGCGGGAACGCTTGAGCAAGTTCAGGTGTATATATTTCACCGCTGGGTCGGCGACCAATAAAAACGGTATTTTCATCCGCATCGGCTCCGATTTTTGCTCGAATGATATGTTCACCTCTTGGCGTACATTCACTGTCGAATTTTTCACCTGGCCCATTCTTCGCCGTTGAAATTATAAAGTCTTCTATTTTATTTTTCTTGAACAGGCGTAGGTGCTGCTGAGCAATATCAATATCTATATGTAGTTGAGTCTCCGACATTACCAGTTGCAATATGGGTGTTTCACCAGGCACGAATTATAATAACGGGGATCATCAGATACCTCGTCACCTAGCCAGTCTGGTTTGAAAAAATCTTCATTTTCAGACTGAAGTTCAATTTCCGCAACCACAAGCCCAGCATTGTCGCCATCAAAAACATCAATCTCCCAAATATGATTATTCTGAGTAACTTGATAACGAGTTTTTTCTATCAGCGGTTTCTCGCAGAGGCTTGTCAACAATTCTTCAGCCTCTTCAAGTGGAATACTATATTCATATTCATGTCGAGTAATTCCCAGGGTGGCGCTTTTGATATTTATATTTGCCTCAATACCTTGAACACGAATGCGAATGGAGGCTTTTTCAGATCCGATTAAATAACCCTGTTTAAAAGCCGTTCCCGCACCGGATTGCTTTCGCCAGTTATCATTACGTAACAAAAATTTTTTTTCTATTTCAATTCCCATTATTTTTAAACTCCCCTTACTTTTCAAATAAGGCAATAGATTCAACATGGGCGGTATGTGGAAACATATCCATTACTCCAGCAGCACGCAACCGATAACCGTATTCATTCACCAGCGCACCGGCATCACGAGCGAGTGTACCTGGATGGCAGGAAACATAAACGATTCGCGCAGCACCGATTGCCGCGATATACGGCAGTGCTTCTTTTGCGCCACTGCGAGGTGGGTCGAGCAATATTTTTGAATAATGATTTTTTTTCAACCAGGGCATATCATCCATATTCTCCATCAAATTAGCAACATGGTATTCAACATTATCAATGTCGTTAGCTTTAGCGTTATCACGGGCGCGTTCAATCAAACCCACATCACCTTCAACCCCGACTATTTGTTTAGCCTGCCGTGCCATGGGTAAGGTAAAGTTCCCCAGCCCGCAGAATAGTTCCAGCACCGTATCCTCCTTGTTCAACTGTAATAATTCCAATGCCAGACTCACCATTTTAGGATTAATGTCATGGTTCACCTGGGTAAAATCAGAGGGTTCAAACTGTATTTTTAAATCATAGTCACTCAGTTCGTAGTAGAGTCCTGCCTGATTTTGTGCTGATTCTGGTGAAAGCAAGGCTACGGTGTCCGGGCCTTTTGGTTGCAGGTAGATCTGAAAATTATGATCCTGCCCAAACTTGCTGAGTTTGCTTTTATCCTCATCATTGAACGGCTCAAGATTACGAAAAATCAAGGCGGTGCTGTTATCTGCCACCGCCACTTCAATTTGCGGAATTTGCTTATAGACACTGAGTTGCCGAATGACCTCTCCCAGAGCTGTTAATTTTTCACCAACAGCAGGATGCAATACCTTACAACTGTCAAGCTCAGCTAAAAAGGAAGACCCGCGTTCACGAAAGCCAACCAGTACACGTCCTTTTTTATGCACATAACGGACACCCAGCCGGGCCTTGCGACGATATCCCCAGTTGCTGCCACTCAAGGGCGGTAGAATAGTTTCTGCCTCTACTTTGCCGACCCGTTCCAGATTATCCAACAGCACAGATTGTTTTGCTTTGAGTTGTTCAGCCGCATCAAGATGTTGCAGGCGGCATCCTCCACATACTCCAAAATGTGCACAGGCCGGTTCAACCCGGTGCGGGGAGGGAGTGATGATTTTATGCAAACGTGCTTCATCGAAGTCACGTTTTTTTCGGGTATAGATAAACTCTACAGTTTCACCGGCGAGGGCATCGTCAACAAAAACCGTTTTGCCTTCAATATGTGCAACCCCTTTACCCTCATGGGTGAGGGATTCAATAGTTGCCTGTACCGGAGTAGGATCCGGTCTTTTACTGCGTCTACGTATCATTCAAATAATCTGCTCTATTAAATTTAATATTCTGCATGAGCACAGAAACGTATCTGTATCATTTGGTAGGGCTGAAGCCATACCAACAAGCGAACCTATCCCTGGGTCAGTGTTTCCTGTGACCAGTTTTCCAGGAACTCGGTAAAGTGTGGTTTGTTTTCATTTTTTAATGTGCTGCGTACCAGCTTTGTTTCCTGCAGGTATTCTTCAAGGTTCAGGTTGCCGTTAATTAATTGAAAGCGCAGATACACCAGATAGGTATTCAATACATCGGTTTCACAATAGTTGCGAATATCCGCAAGCTTGCCTTCCTGATAATAGTCCCAGACTTTTGCTCCGCTCATGCCCATTTTTCCGGGGAATCCAAGCAGGGTTGCGATTTGATCCAGTGGTGCTATCGCGCGATTTTCATAACCGGCAATGATATCCATTAGATCCGTATGCCGACGATGATAGCGACTGAGATAATTATTCCATTTGAAGCTTTGATCATGCTCACCGGTTTCCCAGTAGCGTTGCGCAGGAATACCATGAATCAATGAGCGATAATGCAATACGGGTAAATCAAAGCCCTTGCCATTCCAGGAAACAATGGTGGGAATATATTTATCGATGCCGGTAAAAAACCGTTCGATAATTTCCTTTTCACTGGCCTCTTCATCACCCAGTGACCAGACCGCTAGTCGATCTTGACTGCGCAGCACTACGGAAATAGCAACTATTTTTTGTACCGGCAGGCGTAGAAAATCATTGCCTGTTTCCTGTCGACGTTTATGGAACATGATATTGGCGACTTCCTTGTCATCCAGCCCATCAAGATCATACAGTCGGCGTCCGCCTTCTACGTCCGGCACAGTTTCAATATCAAATACAAATACATTCATAACATGGCTACCTTGAGATAGTCGGTATTTTATTCAGCGGGAAACACATCGGTGGATAAGTAGCGATCCCCCCGATCACAAATGATGGTAACGATCACGGCATTTTCAATTTGCTGCGCTAAATGCAGCGTGGCAGCAACGGCACCGCCAGATGAAATACCACAGAAGATCCCTTCTTTACTGGCCAGATCACGCGTGGTTTGTTCGGCTTCGTTTTGCGTGATTTCCATGAGTTTATCAACACGCGAGGCATCGTAAATTTTCGGCAGATATTCCTGCGGCCAGCGGCGAATCCCCGGAATTTTTGCACCTTCAGCCGGTTCGACTCCGACGATGATGATAGCGGGATTTTTCTCCTTGAGAAAACGTGAAGTACCCATGATGGTACCTGTGGTGCCCATGGCGCTGACAAAATGGGTAATTTTACCATCGGTATCATTCCAGATTTCCGGCCCGGTAGTTTCATAATGTGCCAGTGGATTGTCCGGGTTGGAAAATTGATCCAGCAACTGCCCCTTGTTTTCACGGCCCATTTTTTCAGCCAGATCCCGAGCGCCTTCCATGCCCTCCTCTTCGCTGACCAGAATCAACTCGGCACCATAGGCGCGCATAGAGGCACGCCGTTCAATACTCATATTCGCCGGCATAATCAGAACCATACGGTAACCTTTGACTGCAGCTGCCATTGCCAGCGCAATACCCGTATTGCCGCTGGTGGCTTCAATCAGTGTGTCTCCTGGGGTAATTTCACCGCGTATTTCAGCATGACGAATCATGCTCAATGCAGGCCGATCCTTGACCGAACCGGCTGGATTATTGCCTTCAAGTTTGACTAAAATAGTATTATTATTTTGCCCAGGAAGACGCTGTAAACGTACCAGTGGTGTGTTGCCAATTTGCGATTCAATCGTTTTATAATTCATCCGCAGAGTGTAATGTATCGGGCTGAAACATACAAAAAACGAACACTGAAAACCTGGAGAATCCTGTATGAGAAATAACGATGGCTAAAATATTTAATCTGACAATCGCGCTTGCGCAGGCCGGTGGTAGTGAGGCCCTCGCGAGGGATCTTTTTACTATGTTACTGAATGAATTACCGACGCAGCGTGAGTCCATTTGTTTGGCATTTCAGCGTGTCAGTACTGAGGGAACTGCGTTGGATACGCTCTGGGATCCGGTTCATAAGCTGCATGGCTCCACCGCCTATCTGGGCGTTCCCGCGTTGAAACAGGCGATCAAAGCCTTTGAAGATAAAATTAAAGGGGATGAACGCAATCAGTTTGCTAGTTATTTTAAAATTCTGGATGCGGAAATACAGAATTTACTGGAACAGGGTGAGACGATCCTTAGCCAGTCTTGGACGTGATGGGAAGCAGGATGTTGGGCTTTGCTTCGCTTCAGCCCACAACCTACTGACTAATTTTGCGCCCTCTCCCCGATGAAGATAAGAGGGGTAACGGGACAGCAGTGATTTAATCTCTCTGGGTTTAATTCCCCGTCAACTTGCGGCGGGGTAGTTTATTATGCAGGTTGGGCTGAATGGTTTTTATGAAGCTCAACAAATAAACTTCCCAGATTACATTAGCCAGTCCAGAGCTTCATCCATTACCCGAAAGACATGAATTTCGATGGGGATCTGATTACCATAGGCTTCAAACATTTTAGAAAAACCGAAATATAAATCCCGCGACACTAACAACGCAAGCTTATAATCTGTGCCCCGTAACTGTATATGTCTAGCCGTCATGCTGGCAATTTCCTGTATATCGCGGTTAGAAAACATGTCCGTATGCGCAGCAAGCCTGAAATCCCAGAGTACATTCATCCCGCTCTTAAAATCCGGGCTGGAAAGCATTGCCAGCCAGGCCGGTTCAATGTCGGCAATACCAAACCCCTTGATTACGGTGTGTATGACCAGGTTGTTATCTGTATCGATAACGGTTACAACCGACATGATTTTTCCTTCAACTATAATTCCAGAGTCACAAAGGCCACGGCATAATCTACTTCATCCGCGAGGCTAATATATGAGGAGTGAATTCCCTCACGAAGAATAAATTCTTCGGCTTTGCCGGTAAATTTCAGTACCGGTTTGCCCAGACCATCGTGACTAACACTGATTTCACGTAATGACAGGCCATCAATAAAACCGGTGCCCATAGCTTTGGCAACCGCTTCTTTGGCGGCAAAGCGTTTCGCCAAAAAATGGGCGTGATTTACGACCTCAGCAAAATCCTGTAATTCTTCGTCGCTGAGTATGCGCTCGGCAAAACGTTTTCCATGCCGCTCAATATTATTACGCATGCGTTCAACGCTGACGATGTCGGTGCCAATGCCGTAAATCATGAGTAGCGGGCTACCTGTATCAGGGCTTTCATTTCTCTTACCGCGGCATCCAGTCCGGTAAAGACACTGCGGGCAATAATTGCGTGGCCAATGTTTAACTCACAAATATCATTGAGCGCGGCAATAGCGACCGTATTATGATAATGCAGACCATGACCGGCATTCACCTGTAAACCACAGGCTACGCCTTTTTCCATGGCCTGCACAATACGCTGTAATTCCTGCTTCTGTTCGGCCGGGCTACTCGCATCAGCATAATTCCCGGTGTGTAGTTCAATCACCGGAGCACCGCATTCCGCCGCCGCTTCCACCTGAGCAGAGTCAGGATCGATAAACAGGGACACGCGGATACCGGCTTCAGCTAGCTGCTTGCAGGCATCCCCAACACGCGCCTTTTGTCCGGCAACGTCCAGCCCGCCTTCCGTGGTGAGTTCTTCCCGCCGCTCGGGTACCAGGCAACTATCCGCGGGTTGCAGTTTGCAGGCAATCGCCAGCATTTCATCGGTAACCGCCATTTCCAGATTCATGCGCGTTTGTAGAGTATCCGTGAGCATTTCCACATCACGATCCTGTATATGCCGCCGATCTTCACGCAGGTGCACGGTAATTGAATCGGCTCCCGCCTGCTCAGCCGCCAACGCGGCCTGCAGGGGTTCTGGATATCGCGTGCCTCGCGACTGGCGCAGGGTGGCAATATGATCGATATTTACACCTAGATAAATAGAATTTTTTTCACTCATGATTTTAGTAGTTGTTGCTGTTGTCGATAAAGTTCCCGGGATTTTAACGGACGATTACCAAGATGACGAGCCAGACTCATACGCATCAGTTGTTTCGCTTCACGTAAGATTTGCCGGTGTTGCTCATCCTCGTGCTTGTGCGAAGCCAAAATGCCGCTTTGCAGAGCGAGGAGTGTTGCACCGTGAACCGGCAAGCCCTGTTCACAATCACGTCCGCTGCTTTGTACCGGGCCATATTCAGGTTGATAACAATAACACTGCTCCGATTGTAAAGCCTCTCCACTGTCAACATCATGATCCAGCACAAGGCCGTAACCTAGTTCCTGCAGTAAAAAACATTCGAATATGCGCAAATGGACTTCTTCCTGGACGGCTGATTCTGACAGATTTTTCAGCGTTTGGGCATAGGCATCATATAAATCTGGATGGGGATCATTTTTTGCCAGCAGCCGTAACAGTAGTTCATTTAAATAAAAAGCGGTTAATAACTTTTCACTACTGAGGGGGACGACCTGAGCATCGGGCTCAGCCGCGATCATAGTTTGAACTTCCCCACTACCCTGCCAGCTAAGCAGCAGGGGGACAAAGGGTTGCAGATGCCCCTGCAAACGGGATTTTTCTTTGCGTGCACCCCGGGCAACCAGCACCCGGCGTCCCTGCTCGCGACTGAATATTTCCAGCAGTTTACTGGTATTGCGATAGGGCCGACTATGCAGAATGTAGCTGGCTTGCAAGCTATGGCGCATGGTGGGGTTTAATGCAGGGTACGACTGAAGTCGAATCGGCGGTCGAGCCTACAGTTCATCCTTGTATCCAAGGCTTTGCAGGGCACGTTCATCATCGGACCAGCCTTCTTTGACCTTGACCCAGATCTCCAGAAATACCTTTTTGTTAAATAATTTTTCCATGTCCTGACGCGCCTGAGTACCCACGTTTTTCAGGCGGCTGCCTTTTTCGCCAATGACGATGGCTTTCTGATTTTTGCGTTCAACCCAGATTAGTGCATGAATATGATAGCGTCCTTTTTCCTCTTTAAATTTCTCAATTTCTACAGTTAAATCGTAGGGCAGTTCCTGACCCAGCATACGCATTAGTTTTTCACGCACAAGTTCAGCGGCCAGAAAACGTTGACTGCGATCAGTGATTTGATCTTCAGGATAAAAAGCTTCCGAGACCTCCAGTTGTTCCCGAACGCAGGCTTCCAGCTGCGACAGATTGATACCTTTGGTTGCTGAGATAGGCATCACTTCAAGAAAATCCATTTTCGTTGACAACTCCTGAATATAGGGCAGCAGCTTATTTTTGTCATCGATCTTATCGACTTTATTGATAGCAAGTACTGCGGGAATATCTGAGTCTTTAATGCGTTTCAATACCATTTCATCTTCAGATGTCCATTTCAGGGCTTCGACCAGAAACACAATTACATTCACGCTATCCAGTGCACTGAACGCGGTACGGTTCATATAACGATTGATCGCACGCTTTGCATTCTCATGAATGCCCGGCGTATCGACATAAATAATTTGTTCGGTTTTCGTGGTTTTGATGCCAAGTAAATGTTGACGGGTTGTTTGTGGCTTGCGTGAAGTAATGCTGAGCTTCTGTCCTAGTAGGTGGTTCAGCAAGGTGGACTTACCCATATTGGGTCGTCCGACTAAAGCGACATAGCCGCAACGAAAATCATTTTCTATTTTATCTTTACTCATGGATTAACTGTTTCAGTGCCTGTTCTGCGGTGGCCTGCTCTGCCTTACGGCGACTGCTGGCGGATGCTTGAATGGGTTTGTTTTGTTTGGAAATATGGCAGGCAATGGTGAAGGTTTGTGCGTGCGCTTCGCCATCAATTGCAATTACTTCATATTCAGGTAAGGCTTCGCCACGTGATTGCAGGTATTCCTGTAAGCGTGTTTTGGGGTCTTTAAGTATGGAATCGGGATCACATTTTTCCAGCCGTTTTAGAAAAAACTGTAATACGAAATCATGAGTGCTTTGTCGGTCGCTATCCAGATAAACAGCTCCAATCACCGCTTCCAGGACATCGGCAAGTATTGACTTACGCCGGAAACCGCCACTTTTCAATTCACCCGAACCAAGCTTCAAATAGTCACCCAGTTCAAGCTCGATAGAAATTTCAGCCAG
Source organism: uncultured Thiohalophilus sp. (assembly GCA_964575555.1). Lineage (GTDB taxonomy): Bacteria > Pseudomonadota > Gammaproteobacteria > UBA6429 > Thiohalophilaceae > JAADGZ01. The sequence goes on from CAZNRP010000047.1 coordinate 12,220, forward strand.
GGTTTCCCCCTTAACAAGACTGGCACGTAAACGACTCAATACGCCTTCACGTGCCTGAGGAAATCGTAAGTATAATTCAATGCTGATTATTTGCCCCAACACTGAATCGCCGAGAAATTCCAGTCTTTCATTATTTTTTGATGAGGCGCTGCGGTGGGTCAGTGCTGTTTCAAGCAATTCCGTTTGTTTAAATTCATAGCTCAGTTTGCGCTGAAGTCGAGCGAGATCGGACATCAGGGTACCGGAATCGTCACAGATTTGTTGAAGTGAACCACCAGATCAATATTGCCAACCAACTTTGCCCGAATTTCATATTCAATTTCCACAGTCATCGAATTTTTAAACTTATTGATATAAATATGATCCTTAGTAACACCACTGACCATATTGATATCCAGCCGTTTTAATATGGTTTTACTGATCGCTACCGGTGTCATAGTGGAGGTGGCCGGTTCATTTTCAATGTCGTCCAAAATCGAGCCTACTTTAAAACCATCCATATAAATTGGAAACAGCTTTAAAATTACTAGTACAAACATAATTATCAGTGCAACCACGATTAGCCAGCCAATCGCGGTCATCCCGGTTTGCTTTTGTCTTCTAATCATTATCTATTCTCTTTTTTGCCTGTATGGCTGAAGCGCCTGATACTAATATTAGTCGATTAATGTGCCAATGCGACCCCAACGTGGCCATTCGCCTAATTCCCAGTTTAACCAGACGATCATGGCATGGCCGACCAGATTTTCATCAGGAACAAATCCCCAAACCCGGCTGTCGCGGCTGTTATCCCGATTGTCGCCCATGACAAAGTATTTATTTTCAGGAACCGTGATCACAAAATCCCGAGCCGGATACATTTTATTATCTAAAATATCATGCGCAATGCCAGTTAAGTTTTCGGTCTTACGAACTATATGATCATAACCGGGGCGATAAACAGTTTCCGTCATCTGTTGCATGGGCTTACCGTTGATATGGAGCACCTTATTATAATAAGCCACTTTATCTCCCGGCACACCCACTACCCGCTTGATGTAATCAATCGAGGGATCTTCCGGGTAACGAAATACGATAACGTCACCTCGTTGGGGCTGCCCAAGATCAATCACTTTTTTGTTCCAGGCCGGCAGTCGAATACCATAGCTAAATTTATTAACCAGAATAAAATCGCCAATTTCTAGCGAAGGCAGCATTGAGCCGGAAGGGATACGGAAAGGCTCGGCAATAAAACCACGCAACAGCAAAACAATCAGAACCACCGGAAAAAGAAAGTGAGCGAACTCCGCCAGCATGGCCCATAACGAGCCGATACCTGTGGGCGCAGCATCCTGTATCTCGTCCTGCGTTTTACCTCGAGTGATAATAAGTCTGTCCAGCAACCAAATCGTTCCAGTAATAAAAACGGCAATCACAAGGATCAGTGAAAAATCTACATTCATTTATCTTTCCCTACATTTAGCACCGCCAGGAATGCTTCCTGCGGTATTTCAACTTTACCGACCTGCTTCATGCGTCGCTTGCCAGCCTTCTGTTTCTCCAATAATTTTCGCTTCCGCGAAATATCGCCACCATAGCATTTAGCCGTGACATTTTTACGCAAAGCTTTGACGTTGGTGCGGGCCATAATTTTTGCACCCACGGCCGCCTGTATGGCCACATCAAACATTTGCCGGGGGATGATCTCTTTCATTCTAGCGGTTAAATCATGTCCCCGATGTTGAACTTGATCACGGTGTACGATTACCGATAAGGCATCAACCACTTCACCATTAATTAAGATATCCAGCTTTACCAGATCGGCGGCCTGAAAATGTTTGAATTCATAATCCAGTGAGGCATAGCCGCGACTGATTGATTTTAGGCGATCAAAGAAATCCAGCACAATTTCATTCATTGGCATTTCGTAGCTTATCGCTACCTGTGAACCTACATATTCCAGTTTTTTCTGTACTCCGCGTTTTTCGATACACAGGGTAATCACATTGCCCACATATTCCTGCGGCACCAGAATATTGGCCAGCACGATGGGTTCGCGGATTTCATTGATATGATTGACCGCAGGCAGATCGGCAGGGTTGTCGATGCGAATGATCTCACCCTTGGTGCTTTCAACTTCAAATACAACTGTCGGTGCGGTGGTGATCAGATTCAAATCATACTCACGTTCGAGTCGCTCTTGCACAATTTCCATGTGCAACAGACCAAGAAAACCACAGCGAAAACCAAAGCCCAATGCTTGCGAAGATTCTGGTTCATAAAACAGCGCAGCATCATTGAGGCGTAATTTAGCCAGTGCCTCACGCAGATTTTCATAATCATCTCCGGCCACTGGGAACAGTCCGGCAAACACCTGCGGCTGTACCGGCTTAAAACCGGCAAGTGGTTTATCAGCAGGACGGCCAGCTTCGGTAATGGTATCGCCCACCGGCGCACCATCAATTTCTTTAACCCCGGCAATCATGTAACCCACTTCACCGGCACACAATTCGGGGAGTTCGTGCCGCTTCGGCGTGTAAATGCCGACATGATCCACCTGATAATCACGGCCAATGGACATAATGCGAATTTTCTGTTTTTTGCGTAAACGACCTTGCATCACCCGCACCAGTGACACCACACCCAGGTAGCTGTCAAACCAGGAATCGATGATCAAGGCCTGCAGGGGCGCGTCGAGATCGCCTTCAGGGGGCGGGATAAAACTAACCAGATCTTCCAGTAAGGCATCCATACCCACTCCGGTTTTAGCACTGACCAACTGGGATTCCGAAGCGTCCAGGCCGATGATCTCTTCTATTTCCAGTTTTACCCGCTCGGGCTCAGCAGCGGGTAAATCAATTTTATTCAGCACCGGCAGCACTTCCAGTCCCTGCTCAATGGCGGTGTAGCAGTTAGCCACACTCTGCGCTTCAACCCCTTGTGAAGCATCGACTACCAACAATGCACCTTCACAGGCGGCGAGTGAACGAGAGACTTCGTAGGAAAAATCCACGTGACCGGGAGTGTCGATGAAATTAAGCTGATAGGTTTTGCCATCGGCCGCCTTGTAGTCCAGGGTGACACTTTGCGCCTTGATGGTGATACCGCGTTCGCGTTCCAGATCCATGGAATCCAGTACCTGCTCTTCCATTTCCCGTTCAGACAAGCCACCGCACATCTGTATAAGCCTGTCGGCAAGCGTTGATTTGCCGTGATCGATGTGCGCGATAATCGAGAAATTCCGGATATGTGACAGTTGACCCACTACTCACCTGCTAATTGTGATGTAAATAAAAAAGGCGCTGTAGAGCGCCTTGTATGTAGATTCGCCTTCTGGCGAGCGTGTACGACTGAAGCCGTACCTACAGTAGAACTTTGCAGCGAAAACTGCGAGATTAATTGATTAATCAAAGTCCAGCTAATTTAAGCAATTTTACAGGATTTTAGCGACGACTGAAATACGCCAGCAAGGCTTCTTTATCAAGAAAGTAATAACAAATCTCAATCGGTTCGGCCCCTTGCTCCCCAACCAGTACCGGCACTCGTGTTCCGTAGCGACTTTCAAGCTTCTCATCACCTGAAATATCGGTGATATTCAACTCAAATGGGGGGTGCGAATTCAGAGAATCCAGCGCCAGCAGCATATCATCACAGAGGTGACAGCCGTGGCGCACGTAGGCTCGTAGCTTTTCAGGCACCCTACTTCGGGATTTTCAGGGGTAGGAAGATCGGGGCACTGCCGCGTTGAACCAGCACCGGCGTGGATTTCCCCGCTTTTAGGTTTTTGACAATTTCTTTAAACCCCTTAATATTTTTGATGTCCTGATTGTTCAACATCAGAATTACATCGCCGCGCCGCAGACCAGCTTCCCGAGCCGGGCCTTTTTCTACTTCACTTACCACGATGCCCCGATCATCCAGTTCCAGGCGCTTACGCTGCTCTGCGGTGAGATCTTCAACCACCAGTCCCAGACGAGTTTCTTTGCCTTTTTTGGTCATGGCTGCAGAGCCATTTTCAGCCAGCACATCGGCAGCAGGCAGTTCGGCTATCAGCACCGATAGAGTTTTGGCTTTGCCTTCACGTATTAGCTTGACCTTCGCCTTGACATCAATCGGTGCCTGGCCCACGGCCAGTGGTAAATCTGAAGAGCGGAAAATTTTCTTGCCATTGAAATCAACCACTACATCGCCAACTTTGAAGCCAGCTTTTTCGGCCGGACTGTCAGGGACGACCTGTAATACCACGGCTCCACGTGGATCATCCATACCAAAGGATTCAGCCAGCTCACGGTTCACATCCTGAATCAGGATGCCTAACCAGCCACGGGCAACTTTGCCCTTGTCTTTAAGTTGGGCCACCACGTCCATGGCCACATCAACCGGAATGGCAAATGACAATCCCATAAAACCACCGGTACGGCTATAAATTTGCGAGTTAATGCCGATGACTTCGCCTTTTAGATTAAACAGCGGGCCGCCGGAATTACCGGGATTAATGGCCACATCAGTTTGAATAAAGGGCACATAGTTTTCACTCGGCAGATTACGGCCAATTGCGCTGATAACGCCAACTGAAACGGAGTGATCAAAGCCAAACGGCGAACCAATTGCCATGGCCCATTCACCAACTTTCAGGGTGCTGGACTTGCCAATTTTTACCACCGGTAAATCATCTGCATCGATTTTTAATAGCGCCATATCACTGCGCTCATCTCCGCCAATAACCCTGGCCTTTAATTCACGCCGGTCGCTCAACTTAACAATGATTTCATCGGCATTTTTAATGACATGATAATTAGTGACGACATAACCATCGGCATCGACAATAAAACCTGATCCCAGGGACTGTGTTTTAAACTCTTCCGGCATCTGACCATTGCCTCCGCCTTCACCGAAGAAATGCTTGAAGAGATCGCCAAAAGGAGTGCCTTCCGGCATGTCAGGCATATTAAAACTATGCGGGTTACTCTTCGCATGTTTGATTTTCTGCGTGGTACTAATATTCACAACCGCCGCGCTATTTTGTTCAACCAACTCGGTGAAATCGGGTAATTCAACGGCACTTGCCGATCTCATGGTGAGCAGTTGCACTAATGCTGCAACCAGAAAAAAGGTTAGTGATATTTTATAAAATGATTTAAAAGAAATTACAGCAGGGGCTTTCATAAGTACTCATCACCGTATAGTTTATTTAAAAGACTGTCTATGTTATTTGCTATGAATAAGATCAGTGGTTTTTATTTCAAGAGTGGGAAAACGTTTAAGTATGACTGGATGATAGCGTGTATCAGATTGAATATGTTTAGAAAATAATTTCACAAAAACACCGGCAAGCAGAAAACCGATTATCGCAAAAACAATGCTGGTAATCTCGGCTGAAGCCAGTTGCCACTGTTCAGCCATATATTCACCAAAGATAGCAAATAAAATCAGACTGACGATCGGCAGTAGATAAATCATCAATGAGCCCTGCACCAGGGCACTTTCCTGCAAACCGATTAAAACCGTTTCACCTTTATGTGCATGGGCTTTATTGATAGCCTTCATCTGTGTGCTTTTCTGACCCCAAATTTTAGCAATCGTTCCGGTACCGCAGGCCTTATTCACACCACACTGGCCACAGGCACTTTTTCGCTGCGCTTCAACCCAGGCAAACTCACCGTCACATTTAACTACGATGGCCGTTTCTTCAATCACTTGTTTTTAGAAACATTGGTAGCCGGTTTAACTGATTCACCGATCATTTTTACAGTAGCAAAAGGGACTTCACCCACAACTGTGACATAGTGATCATCCAGAGCCATACCAAAAGCATGTACCGCGCCCATGTGTGAACCGCCACGTAAATTATTTTCGCTATCCATCATTTCTTCAATAAAAACAGAGACCGTTGCCAGACCATCAGTAAAAATAAGATGTTCAACCGGCATCAAATTTTCAGGCAGGGTGGTCATCCGGGTCATATCCGATTTAAACCCGGCAGGAAGTTTTCCAACTTGCCAGTCGGCAACCATTTTTTTCGGCATCGGCTGTTTTTTGGCAGGAGCTTCGTGCCAGTTAAATTTGCTACTATCAACGCCGGGCTGTAATCGTTTCTCAGGGATTTTCTCGTGAAAACGTAGTTGGGTAAACATGAACTGTTCAACCGGGGTATCGTCCTCGATGACCAGATGAGTCTTTAATAACAGGCCGGTTTTTTCTTCTACCCAGAGATGGTAGCCATAGCGAAATTTATCTTTTGGCAAGATGTTTATTTTCTGCGAGATATAGCCGGCAACCTTGCCTTTACCATCGAGTGATAAAGTATAGTTTTCCTGCAGTGTATTAATGTCGATGGGAAAGCGAGGAGGAAAATTACTTCGGGGACGACTTTTTTCTACCACGACAGAATTTCGATCAGGTAAATAACAGGTAACTTTATTGTTATCGCGAATAACTTCGCGGCCACTGCCATCCATTGAAATCAGACGTTCACGCTCACCCTTGTCACTCACGCTATGGTATATCTTCATCGAGCTGAGTTGGTTGTGCTGACCGTAGACAAAAATGCCTTCATAGTTCAGCTCATGCACCGATGAATGCATTTTTTCCAGCCAGGCTTGTACTTCTAATTGATTTTGATCGGCCAGCGTGACACCCAAAGGCAATAATACGCTGAAAACAATAAACAGAGGCCGGGTCGCTTGTTGGCAGCTGCGCAACAAACCCTGTTGATGCCCGCTATTTCTCATTCGCAATCCGTATAATGACCGGTTGGTTCTGAGTTTTACCCACAATACGCATATACGGCAACATACCCTGCATATTGGAACTGATTGAATATTCATTGTGGTTCAGCAAGTAGCCGCTAAATTTTGAGGGGCTAGTTAGATTCTTTGTCAGACGATGAACATGGGTAGGATTACTACTGGTTAGCATCACCGCCGCACCATTCGCAGATGTGCTGGCAGGTAAAGATACTAAGGACGGCACCTGCCTTTGTTTGCCTGAGGGGGCAAAGGCAAGCACGTTTTCAACCGGCTTATCCACTGTGGCCAGGGGAGCAACATCGATTTGATTTAAATTGGGATTTTGTATGCTGATGATGGCAATGGCACTTACCGTGGCGGCTATTGCCAAACCGGCGGCCTGTTTCATTAATTGTCGCGGCTGAAAACGACGCGGAGCAAGAATAGTCGGTTCATGCTCAAGGGCAGCACTAACGCGAGAAGCAAAATTAAAATCAGGTACCACGGTATCGGGCAGATGGCCACTCACCACATCTCGAATAAGGTGGTAGCGCATCCAGCGTTGTTGCAGCTCATCACTCTGTTCCAACTTGTCGAGATCCTGCTGGTAATTAATAAGCTCATTATCCATGAGGGCGGATAGTCGTTCTTCAATTGTTTCGCTCATTGCCGGCACACCTTGGTGAAATGTAAATAACTTAATTTCTGACTACGAAGAGACACTTGCTACATCCTGCCTATAATAATGGTTTCAATTTTTCATCAACGGCTTCACGTGCACGGAAGATCCGGGAGCGCACCGTTCCAATCGGACAATCCATTGTCTGGGCGATATCCTCATAACTCATGCCTTCCAGTTCCCGCAGGGTGATGGCGGTTTTCAGATCTTCGGGAAGATCATCAATGGCCTGAAATACCACGGCCTGGATTTCATCGCGCATGGCTTCACGCTCCGGTGAAGCATAATCCTTAAGCGCGGATTCACCGTCATATTGCTCTGCATCACCGGCATCAATATCTGCTTTTGGTGGTCGCCGTCCCTGCGCAACGAGATAATTCTTGGCGGTATTGATCGCAATACGATAGAGCCAGGTATAAAACGCACTATCACCGCGAAAATTCGGCAGTGCACGATAGGCCTTGATAAAGGCCTCCTGCGCCACATCCTGAACTTCGGACTGATCCCGCATATAGCGTGACAGCACCTTGATAATTCTCAGTTGGTATTTTAGAACCAGAATATCAAATGCCTTCTTGTCACCTCGCTGTACGCGCTCAACCAGCGCTTGATCAATTTCTTTTTCGCCCATCCGGGCCGATTCCTTACATGCTAAATTCGTTGAGAACCCACCGGAACAAAAATATGGACAGTATTCTGTGCATCTAGTTCGCTTAACAGGTGGAAATTTTTATACTATTTTGTACTAAATGTCATTCCGGACTCGAATTTCTTCGAATCATGCTCGAATCATGAAAGACACGACTATTCTAAACTGTTTTTGTCCCGCATAATAAGTATTAATCTTTTATGACGATACATATTTACAGGGATCCTGAAATACTTTGGCGGCAAAACAGATTGAATCGGATGTATTAATTATTGGTGGGGGTGCAGCCGGTCTGACACTGGCGTTGAGGCTCGCCGATAACTTTTTTATCCGATTGATTTCAAAGGGTATTTTGCGAGAAGGTTCGACGCTCTATGCGCAGGGAGGCATCGCAGCAGTCAATGCCCCGAATGATAGTCTTAATTCTCACATTGAAGACACCATTAACGCCGGCAGCGGACTTTGTGATTCTGCCGTGGTGCAGGCCACCGTCGAACATGCCGCTGAAAATATTCAGTGGCTAATCGATAATGGCATCAGCTTCACCCGCAATGTTTCAGGTTCACAACAGGATGGTGAATATCATCTCACCCGTGAAGGTGGACACAGCCACCGCCGGGTCTTCCATGCCACCGATGCCACCGGCAAGGCGATAGAAACGACACTGGAACAACGGGTCATTGCCCACCCGAATATCAAGATTGAAGAACAACACATCGCCGTCGATTTAATTACCACCCGTAAACTTGGGCAGTCCGGTAAAAATCGCTGCCTGGGAGCCTATATCCTGGATCGGGGCAGTAACCGAGTGGATGTTTACCGGGCACGTTTCGTGATTCTGGCCACTGGTGGCGCGAGTAAGGTTTATCTTTATACTAGTAATCCAGATACCGCCACCGGCGATGGTATTGCCATGGCCTGGCGTGCGGGTTGTCGGGTGGCCAATATGGAATTCAACCAGTTTCACCCTACCTGTCTGTATCATCCCAAAGCCAAGTCTTTTCTCATTACCGAAGCACTGCGAGGCGAAGGCGGCAAACTGCAACTCCCCGATGGTAGCCGCTTTATGGATACCTATGATGAACGTGCCGAGCTAGCACCCCGTGATATCGTTGCCCGTGCCATTGATCATGAAATGAAACGGCTGGGCTGTGACAATGTTTTTCTGGACATTAGCCATAAACCTGCTGATTTTATTACCCGCCACTTCCCCACTATTCACCAATGCTGTCTTGAGTTTGGTATCGATATCACCCATGAACCCATTCCCGTGGTACCGGCGGCCCACTACACCTGTGGTGGCGTGATGACTAATTTACATGGGCAAACGGATATCGATAATCTCTACGCCATTGGTGAAACCGCGTTTACCGGCCTGCACGGCGCGAACCGCATGGCCAGCAACTCCTTGCTGGAATGTCTGGTATTTGCTCAGGCCGCCAGTAAACATATTCTTGGCCATCAGGATCAACCGGCCATCAGTGCCGAAATTTCAGACTGGGATGAAAGCCGGGTCACCGATTCCGACGAGGAAATTGTAGTTCATCATAACTGGGATGAAGTGCGTCATATGATGTGGGATTACGTGGGTATTGTGCGCTCAGATAAGCGCCTGCAGCGCAGCCAGCGGCGAGTCGAAATGCTGAAACTCGAAATTGATGAATACTACGGTAATTTCCGCGTGACCAATGATTTGCTGGAACTTCGTAATCTGGTCGTCGTCGCCGATTTAATTATCCGCTCAGCCATCAGCCGCAAAGAAAGTCGTGGTCTGCATTATAATCTGGACTATTCAGAAACCGATTCATCCCTGCAGAAAAATACTATTCTTATTCCTGAAAATTACAGCTGCAACGAAAACTAAACCAACAAACATCCGCCGCGCGGGGGCTGTTAATCGTTCAGATGTTAGATGCCGGTTAGCAAGAGATCAATCGCAGCAAGAATTTCATATCGGTCTTTCTCAAGAGAGGTGGTTTTTTCTTAAGTATTGACCGGGGAACTGATGTCATCTGATACGTTAGTAAAACAAAGATGGCATTTTCAAACTCCAAAACTGGGCAAAATTTTGCCGCATTAGTATTGTTGAGAATTTGATGTGGATATAAAAGTACCTGAATTCAGGTACTTTTATTTACAGCGTTTCCACGTTCATGGTTCGACAAGCTCACCACGAACGTGGAAACAACCACACTGGCACAAACCGTTCGTCCTGAGCTTGTCGAAGGAAGCTTGTCGAAGGAAGC
>CAZNRP010000048.1:0-21869 GCA_964575555.1 uncultured Thiohalophilus sp.
CCGACCGAGGGAAAGAATTGGGATGAGGGGATAAAATATATGCGAATACTTATGCGACGATTAATACTATGGCATAGTTGGTCATGTTGTGTTTTAAAAACAAATACATTCTCTGTGTCCTCTGTGGTTCAAGATCTTTTCTTTTTTATAAAACTTATAAATCATTGATCTTTACTCTAAATTTTATGGGGATAACTCAGCATTTAGAGGATTCCCCGCCCACTTCGGCGGGGAGAGTCATTCAGATTTTGAATTTTGCTACCAGTTCCTGCATGCGTTGAGATTGTTGCAGTAACTCTTCGCTGACCTGGGAGGCATGGCTTGCTCCCTCGGCTGTTTTTTCTGACAGTTCATTGATGCTGACCAGATTGCGATTACTTTCTTCCATGACCGCCCGCTGTTCTTCTGCGGCGGCGGCAATCTGGATATTGCGTTCGGATATATCACCGACATTTCCCGATATCATGGCAAGTGCTTCGGCGGTTTCCTCGATTTGCTCCGAGCAGGATTCAGCCTGTTTACTAGCGGCTTTCATGGCACTGACGGCCTGATGGGTACTGGTTTGCAGGGTCTCGACCATTTCCTGAATTTGGGCTGCTGATTCCTGGCTACGTGAAGCCAGACTCCGCACCTCATCGGCAACCACCGCAAACCCCCGTCCCTGTTCACCAGCGCGGGCGGCTTCAATGGCCGCATTTAGTGCCAGCAAATTGGTCTGTTCGGCAATCTTGCTGATGACTTCAAGGACTACGCCAATGTGTTCACTTTCCGCATCAAGTTTGCTGATGGTGTCGGTGGCGTGGCTCATTTCATTAGTAAGTGAATCGATGCCACCAATGGCGTTGGTGGCGATGAGGGCACCGGATTTGGCACATTCATTGGCTGTCTGCGAGGAGTGAGCGGTGTCACTGGCATTGCTGGCAATTTCTTCCGTATTTGCAGTGGCTTCATTGATGGCGGTTGCCGCTTGCTCGGTTTCACCGAACTGGGTGCGTGTGTTTTGTTCTGTTTCTTCAGCAACGCTGGCAATTTTACTGGCTATAGAGGTGACATGCAGGGTGACATCAGTAACTTGATGCAGGCTGCTCTGGAATTGTTCTAGCATGCGATTAAATGCACTGGCAACTTTTCCAATTTCATCATATTCAGCATGAATCTGTACACGCTGTTGCAGATCGGCTTGTTGGTCGACCATTTCGATGGTATGGCGCAGATCGTTGAGCGGCTTAGTGATAACTCGGCGTAATATAAAAATCATTAACAGCAGACCGAGGGTAAAAAGTACCACCTGCATTAGTGCGGAGCTGAGCAGATTGCGATTTACTTCGGCATCCAGCTTTTTCAGGGAATAGCTAATACGCACCGCACCGATGACATCACCGGATTTTGCGTTGGCATGGCAACTCAGGCAATTGGTGCCACGGAAATCATTGCTTGCTCGGAGTGGATTAATGACCGTTAGAATGCGTCCATTTCTAGTTCCATCAATATGCATGATGGCTTCACCCTGCAGAGCGCGTTGATCCAATGAATCCTGAGCCTGTTCATTGGCATTGCCCTGACCATAGAGTGCGCTAACGGTAGTACCACGGATGATCCGGGCATCGGTGATGCCGGGGCGATCTAATAATTTTTCACGCAATAATTCACGGCGATCCATGCTGCCAGTCAACATCATTGTATTGATGGCATCAAAGTAGCTGTCTGCCGTGTCTTTATTTTGTTGCTCAATAACCTTCTCGACCATGGCGCGTTCATTGTTAACCATGTGCAGGATATTGGTAGTGAGAATGCCGGTAAAAACAAACAAAAGGGTGAGGTTGATTTTGCTTGAAATTGAAAGTTTATTAAATGTGTTTTTCATTTTATACCGCTTAAGAATATGAAAAAGGTAGTCCTTTTAATGAGTTTTCAGTCAATTGATTGGCTGTAGTATTTATCGGCTTTTCGCTGTGTATGTTTAGCAATACATTTTGCCGCGGCACGGATGGAGAAAAAATGTCAGGGGCATCAACTAAAAAGCAATAGTTTCAGATACCCGATTGTTTTTGTCTGTTTATATTCAACGCATCGGCAAAATATTGATGAATTATTGGTTTTTATTGTCGGGTTTAAAATATACGTCAGCGGCAGGTGGTGCCGGAAACGCGTATTTTACTCTGACGGTGCAACGGGGCTTGCAATATGGTTGGGTAATCCCCTAAAGTGGAAGCCGTTTATAGAATCAATGGTTTACCGTCTTCTGACTGTATGCTGGTGGAAATAGCACGGAGGCAGAAACGTGAGGCGGGGTTCATGCCGGAAGACCGACAATTTATTTACGCAAGGGGGGGGGGAATATGCCGCGGGATTATGATGAAAAACGGGATTATATCCGTATCAGTGTCGATTGTGAGATTAAGTACAGTCTGGCAGACTCGGAGCTGGAAGAATCAGGCAAAGTGACCAATTTGAGTGGCCGGGGCATGATGTTTATGACCGAGCAGCCACTGGAAATTGAAAATCGGGTTGAAGTCCGGATTCAGCCTGAAAATAATATTACCCCACCCTTGCATGCGAATGTTCGCGTGGTTCGCGTAAACAAGCTGCGTCATTCTGAAGGCTATGAAATTGGCGCAGTGATTCAGGAAATTCTGGATGACTAGTCACTCCCTGCTCTGATGCCGGCTCCAGCCTCTGATGCCGGGTTGCGAACGCTGTCCTCCCGGCTGGGAGAGGCTCTGTTTGAACAGGGATTGATGCTGACTTGCGCTGAGTCCTGCACCGGTGGCTGGGTTGCCAAATCGCTGACCGATATTGCCGGCAGCTCGCGCTGGTTTGAGCGGGGATTTGTCACCTACACGAATCAGTCTAAAGCAGACATGCTTGGTGTGGCGTCCAGCTTGCTGGAGACCGAGGGTGCGGTTAGTGAAGTGATAGTGCGGGCGATGGCGGAGGGGGCTCTGTCCCGCAGTCAGGCCGATCTCAGTCTGGCCATTAGCGGAATTGCTGGGCCGGGTGGCGGCAGCGACGATAAACCTGTTGGGTTGGTCTGGTTTGCCTGGAGTAGGGTAGGCACCGGCATCGGCGTTGAATCTGTTTCCCGACAGCAGGTTTTTTCTGGTGATCGTGAAAGAGTGCGTCGTCAGGCCGTGGCCTATGCCCTGCAGGGGGTACTGAGTATTCTTAATGTTGCACACTGATTTACGTTCTGTTGCCTGTCAGCATTCCGGCCAACGTCTGTTTCTTGCTCTCTGGCCCGACCCTACCTTGCAGACTGAAATTTTTAATTTTGCAGAATCTCTCAATATTTCTTCAGCACGTTTGCTCAATGTTAAAAACCTGCATTTGACCCTGCTCTTTCTGGGGCAGGTCGAGGCAGAGCAGCAACACTGTCTTGAACGATTGGTGGGTACTCGACTTCATCCAGATCCTGATCTGAAATTCGATCTTGCTTTAGACAGGCTAACGTATCGCTTCCGGCAACGTATGCTCTGGTTACAGCCGGGTAGCACACCGGATGCGCTGCTGATCCTGGTTACCGTGCTGCGACAGATAGCCACAGATTGTGGCTTGAAGATTGATTCACGTCCCTTTCTGGCGCACATGACCCTGTTGCGCAAGGTGATGCAGGCACCGTTAAATTTACCCACTCCTGATTTTGTCTAGCGGCCACGAGGATTTACCCTGCTGGCATTAAAAATCCTACCCGCAGGCGCAGAATACCAGATTGTAAAAAACTGGTCTCTGAGTGGATAAGAGCAGAATCAGGCTGACCCCGAGACTCAATCTATGGAATAATGGCGGGGTGAAATTTACAGAATTATGTAGATAATTCAGGTCGGAGACCAGGGACAGGGTTTCCTGATTACAAACAGCAAGAGAGGGTAAAAAAATGGATGACGGCAAGCAAAAGGCGTTAAGCGCGGCCTTGGGGCAGATTGAAAAGCAGTTTGGTAAGGGGGCAGTCATGCGTCTGGGCGACAGCAGTGCGGCCAGGGACATTGAAACCATTTCAACTGGTTCTATCAGTCTGGATGTGGCCCTGGGCGTGGGTGGTCTGCCTAAAGGCCGGGTAGTTGAAATTTACGGTCCAGAGTCATCGGGTAAAACCACACTGACCTTGCAGGTGATTGCTGAATGCCAGAAAGACGGTGGTACCGCCGCCTTTGTTGATGCCGAACACGCCCTCGATCCGACTTATGCCGAAAAACTGGGTGTGAATGTCGATGAACTACTGGTCTCTCAGCCCGATACCGGGGAGCAGGCACTGGAAATCACCGATATGCTGGTGCGCTCCGGCGCGGTGGATATCGTGGTCATTGACTCGGTTGCCGCGCTGACTCCGAAAGCTGAAATTGAAGGCGACATGGGCGATTCTCACATGGGTCTGCAAGCCCGTCTTATGTCACAGGCGCTGCGTAAATTAACCGGCAACATCAAACGTTCTAACACCATGGTGATATTCATTAACCAGATCCGCATGAAAATTGGCGTGATGTTCGGTAACCCTGAAACCACTACCGGTGGTAATGCGCTGAAATTTTATGCTTCCGTGCGACTGGATATCCGCCGTATCGGTGCGTTGAAAAAAGGTGATGAAATCATCGGTAACGAAACTCGGGTTAAGGTGGTTAAGAATAAAGTGGCTCCGCCCTTTAAACAGGTAGTATTTGACCTGCTCTACGGCGAAGGCATTTCCCGCGAAGGCGAAATCATTGATCTGGGCGTGAAGGAAGGTCTGGTGGATAAGGCCGGTGCCTGGTACAGCTATAATGGTGAGCGTATCGGACAGGGTAAAGACAATGTACGTAACTTTCTGAAAGAAAATACCGATATGGCGATGGATATCGAAACCCGTATTCGTGAAAAATTGCTGGATCTGCCTGCCTCCGGGAAAAAGGCAGAAGAGGAAGTGGCGCTGGCCGAGGACTAACAGATAGCAAATTGTCAGCTATCCGGGTGGCCGCATGGCCACCCTTTTTCATTTATTGATGTATGATTCAGAACCAATAAAATTTATGTTCAGCGCCTATTTGATACTTCTGTATCAGGATCTGCCACCGCCTGTTGTAATAACATCCGGTGGCGGCTGACTAAGGTGTGATTTGAAATGGCGCGTTCGATTCGCGAAACAGCGATGAATTATCTTGCCCGGCGGGAGCACAGTCGGCGGGAGCTGGAACAAAAACTGGCCACTAAGGAATATGATGCCCGTGAAATTAGTGAGGCACTTGATCGGCTTGTGGATGATGGCCTGTTAAGTGATTTACGTTTTGCCGAGTCGTATACTCATGCCCGTAAACAGCGCGGCAGCGGTCCGCTAAAGATACAGTCCGAGTTGAAATTACGCGGCGTGAGTGATGATATTATTAGCCGCTATCTGGATCACGACGCGGCTATCTGGTATGAATTGGTAGTCGAGGTACGCTGCAAACGATTTGGTGCTGGTGTCCCGGTTGAGTATGAACAACATATGCGACAGGCCCGATTTTTACAGCAGCGTGGTTTTACCCACGAACAGATAAATGCAGCGTTTAAAAAGGGACAAGTATCGTAGCGTGGACACGTTGTTTGTGCCTACGTGGATATCTGTTAGCTTAAAATAAATTATAGTTTTATTTAAATTTTAAGGTGCAAAACAAAGTAGTATGCGGGCATAAAAAATGTCTCCAGTCTACTTAGACTTAGTTTTACAAAAACAATATGAAAACCAGTATAAAAACCAGTGCAAAACTTCGAACCGCGTTCCTGGAATTTTTTAAAGAACGTGATCATGAAATCGTCGCCTCCAGTTCATTGGTGCCGGGTAATGATCCGACGCTATTATTCACTAACGCCGGCATGGTGCCATTCAAGGATGTCTTTCTGGGTCAGGAAACGCGCAACTACGTGCGTGCCACCAGCTCGCAACGTTGTGTGCGTGCTGGTGGCAAACATAATGATCTGGAAAATGTCGGTTACACTGCACGTCATCACACCTTCTTCGAAATGCTGGGCAATTTCAGTTTCGGCGATTACTTTAAGCGTGACGCGATTAAATATGCCTGGGAATTTCTGACCGTCACCCTGGGGTTGCCAACCGAAAAACTTTGGATCACCGTATTCAAAGAAGACGATGAAGCAGCGGATATCTGGCTCAAAGAAATGCATATCGATCCAGCGCATTTTACCCGTATCGGAGCCAAAGATAATTTCTGGTCGATGGGCGATACCGGCCCCTGTGGCCCCTGCTCTGAAATTTTTTATGATCATGGCGAAGCGATTGCCGGTGGCCCGCCCGGCAGTCCGGATGAAGATGGTGATCGCTATATTGAAATCTGGAATCTAGTTTTCATGCAGTACGATCGGGATAAAGACGGGGTGCTGCACCCCCTGCCCAAACCCTCGGTGGATACCGGCATGGGACTGGAACGGCTGGCAGCCATTCTGCAGGATGGCCACAGTAACTACGACATTGATCTATTCCAGCATTTGATTGCAGCCGTGATGAAAGTCAGCGGCTGCAAAGATAAAGACAATAATTCACTGAAAGTGATCGCGGATCATATTCGCTCCTGCAGCTTCCTGATTGTGGATGATGTGATGCCCTCGAATGAAGGCCGGGGCTATGTGCTGCGGCGCATCATTCGTCGTGCTGTGCGTCATGGCCATAAGCTGGGTGTGCGTGATCCCTTCTTTTATAAACTGGTGGCCGCACTGGTGACCGAAATGGGTGAGGCTTATCCTGAATTGAGTAAGGCTCAGGCGCGGGTTGAACGCGTACTGAAACAGGAAGAAGAGCGCTTTGCGGAAACTCTGGATCAGGGTATGGGGATACTGGAAACCGTGATTAGCGGTTTGTCCGGGTCTGTGATACCCGGCGAGACCGTGTTCAAACTTTATGATACCTACGGCTTTCCAGTTGATCTTACTGCGGACATTGCTCGTGAGCGGAAGCTGGAACTGGATATGCCTGGCTTTGAAACCGAGATGGAAGCACAACGCACGCGCGCCCGCTCAGCTAACAGCTTTGCGATTGATTATGGCGAAGGTCTGAAGCTGGAAGGCAAGACAGAATTTACCGGTTACGATCAGCTGACTGATTCGGTGGTGGTAGATGAACTGCTGAGCGAGGGCCAATCCAGCGCGAAACTGGAAGTCGGTCAGGCTGGCATGTTGATACTGGAACACTCACCTTTTTATGCCGAGTCCGGCGGCCAGGTGGGCGACAGCGGCCGCATCGTAACGGAAACTGCCGAGTTTGAAGTTCAGAACACGCAGAAGCAGGGCAAGGTCTTTGTGCATATTGGTCAGATGTTAAGAGGCTCACTGGCGCAAGGAGATAAGGCTGAGGCGCGAGTAGACAGTTCACGCCGTCAGGCTATCGCATATAATCACTCCGCAACACATCTGCTGCATGCGGCGCTACGCGAAATACTGGGCGAGCATGTGAATCAGAAAGGATCACAGGTAACGGAAGACCGTCTGCGCTTTGACTTCTCCCACTTTGAACCCGTCAGTCCTGAACAGTTAGCCCAAATTGAGCAGCTGGTGAATCAGCATATCCGCTATAATCATGAGGTTATTACTGACATCATGGATCAGGCCGCAGCTAAAAATAGCGGTGCGATGGCGCTGTTTGGTGAGAAATACGAAGACAAGGTCCGGGTGTTGAGCATGGGCGATTTCTCGGTGGAGCTGTGTGGCGGTACCCACGTTAATCGTACCGGTGATATCGGCCTGTTTAAACTGCTTTCGGAAACCGGCGTGGCGGCCGGTGTGCGTCGTATTGAAGCGGTGAGTGGCGCGGCTGCATTGCAACAGGTGAATGAACATGAAAGCCTGCTCACCGAGATTGCCGCAATGCTCAAAAGTTCGCCGGAAATACTCCGCGATAAAGTCCAGCAATTGCTGGAAAAAAATCGTGTAGCTGAAAAAGAGTTGGAGCAGTTAAAAGGTAAGCTGGCCAGTTTGACCGGAAATGATTTGGCCCAGCAGGCCACTGAAATCGGCGGCATCAAGGTGCTGGCGGCCAATCTCGAGGGTGCGGATCCCAAATCGTTGCGCGATACGGTGGATCAATTGAAACAGAAAATGGGCAGTGCGGCGATTGTGCTATCCACGGTAAAGGATGGCAAAATCAGCCTGATAGCCGGGGTGAGCAAAGATTGTACGGATCGAATTAAAGCCGGTGATTTAATCAATGTTGTGGCTGAAAAAGTTGGTGGCCGTGGTGGTGGCCGCCCGGATATGGCTCAGGCCGGTGGTAGTCAGCCAGAAAATCTGGAGGCCGCACTGGCAAGCGTCAATAATTGGGTTGAGTCTAGATTAAACGCCTAAGCCTCAAATATTCAGGAAATTTTAAGGTGTTGAATGAATTGATGATTTTTAACGCAATCTGCTTCCAATCCGCGTCGAATTAGTGTTTAATTCGCCACACTTTTTTATGTAATATTTGTGATAAATAAAGCTCAATGTGTCTGATTGTCCAGAAATATGGCGGTACTTCAGTAGGAACCGTCGAGAAGATCGAAAACGTGGCGAAAAAGATCATCGCGGCTCGCGATGCTGGCCACGATGTGGTCGTGGTGGTTTCGGCCATGAGCGGTGAAACCAATCGCCTTATCGAGATGGCGAAGCAGATTACAGACCGGCCGGAACCGCGTGAATACGATGTGCTGGTTTCGACCGGTGAGCAGGTGACTATTGCCCTGTTGAGTATGGCTTTAAACACCCGGGGCTATCCGGCGCGTTCCTACACCGGACCACAGGTGCATATTCTGACCGATAGCTCACATACCCGAGCACGGATTCTGGATATTGAGGAATCACGCATGCGTGCCGATCTGGACAGCGGTCATGTGGTGGTGGTGGCGGGATTTCAGGGACGTGATGAGCAGGGGAATATTACTACCCTGGGTCGGGGGGGGTCCGATACCACCGCGGTGGCACTGGCGGCGACGTTGAAAGCGGATGAATGCCAGATTTATACCGATGTCGATGGTGTTTATACCACCGATCCGAGAGTAGTACCGGATGCCCGCCGTCTGAACAGCATCACCTTTGAGGAAATGCTGGAGATGGCCAGCCTGGGTTCCAAAGTTTTGCAAATTCGCTCAGTAGAATTTGCCGGTAAATATAATGTTAGATTACGGGTGCTTTCTTCCTTTAAGGAAGGGGCGGGTACATTGATAACCTTTGAGGATGATGAAATGGAGCAGCCCGTCATTTCCGGTATTGCTTTTAACCGGGATGAAGCCAAGTTGACAATTCTTGGCGTACCGGACGAGCCAGGTACGGCGCATGCTATTCTGGGTGCGATTGGTGATGCGAATATTGAAATCGATATGATCATTCAGAATGTTGCTGCCGATTCGACCACGGATTTCACCTTTACTGTACACCGTAATGATTTTGAAAATGCGATGCGGATCCTTGAAAAAACAGCCAAAACATTAAATGCACGGGAAGTGAGCGGTGATAAGGCTATCGTTAAGATTTCGCTTGTTGGCGTGGGAATGCGTTCTCATGCCGGTGTGGCCAGCAAAATGTTTAAAACGCTGGCCGATGAAGGTATTAACATCCGGATGATTTCCACCTCGGAAATCAAGGTTTCGGTTGTAGTGGAAGAAAAATACCTGGAACTGGGCGTGCGGGCGCTACATTCAGCCTTTGAACTGGCTGAAGCTCCCAGCGTCTGAAAGAAGGATTTAAATGTCAGCCTGGAAATAATCTGGGCAGAGAATTATTTAGAGAATTATTTAAGTTTTAAGCCTTTTTGGCGATATACTTGACTGACTCTGCCCGAGCAATGGCAAGGAAAGCGAGTAGTAATTCAAAAAGCAATACAGGAGAAAAAGTAAATGTTGATATTAACACGCAGAGTAGGTGAAACATTGATGATTGGTGATGAAGTTACCGTCACAGTGTTGGGCGTAAAAGGCAATCAGGTAAGAATTGGCGTCAATGCCCCCAAGGAAATTTCTGTGCATCGTGAAGAAATTTATGAGCGGATTAAGCAGGAAGAACGCGAAAAAGCTGAACAGGGAGGCTAAAGCCTCTTTACCTTAGGCCCTCTCCCTAGTATCCTTTGCAACCTCAAAAGGAGAGCTGGCCGAGTGGCTGAAGGCGCACCCCTGCTAAGGGTGTATGGGTTAACGCCCATCGAGGGTTCGAATCCCTCGCTCTCCGCCAGACAAAAAAGATCCTCGTTAAGAGGGTCTTTTTTTTTGCCTGTAATCATGGGTGAAAGCTATCAAGATCACGTATTCTAACCAAATAAAGTCGAAAACTTACTAGTTTAATTTTATCTAGATATATAGAGGTACCATTTGGTTTCATCAGCACAAAGTCATAAATTAAGCCTCCCAAAATTCACCTACGAATATTAATTGTCAAATAAAGTCGAAAATGACAAAAGGGTATTGGTCTATGAGAAGATTACACAATTTAATTTACACTCTCAAAATCGGGGGAAGTTCCTCACTCCTTGTTATGCTTGTGCATTAATTTTAAGTGAATGACACAGATTTTTGAACACTACCGAATGATTCGCATATTACCCTCCCTGAGCAACACTCAGCCATAAATAGTGATCTCAATATTCGGTAGTGTTCGAGATATTATGAATATTCGCTTTCCCTTGATCAGCCACGGAGTACATGCCCAGTACAAGTGCACGTGCTGCTTCAATATGGGCGGTGGTGTTCAAACCTAAGGTGATCGGTTTCTTTCTCCTGCTCCTGAGTTTTCTCAGTTTCCTGCTTTTTGTCTATTGGAGATGCGCCTAGATTATCGCGTACGCGTTCGTATAGTAACTCGCCCTCGATCACATTTGGTATTTTTAGTCCAAACTTAAAAACATCTTTGATTGTCATGTTTATCTCTCCCAAACCCTCTTGGTACGATCTAAGAAACAAAACGTATCTGATTGCAAGCTTTGTCTAATATTTATTTGACTGATAATTGTTAACATTAAACCAATCAGATATGCCGCTTTTTTAAACGACTGATTCGGTTATAACTCCGTAGTTTATTAGTTACAAGAGCTTAAACACCAAATTCGGTATAACTCCATATCTTTATACTAAATGGATATGTAGAGCATCTGTACCATGACCGAAGAGCCAGGACATCTTATTGCTGGCGGCATAATAAAAGCCAATTTTGTATATGGTCTAATTTTTCAAGGTATTTCATAATTAACAAGTGCTTAAAACACAAATTCAGTATAACTCCGTATCTTTATACTAAATGGATATGTAGAGCATCTGCACCATGACCGAAGCACCAGGGCATTTTATTGCTGGCGGCGTAATAAAAGCCAATTTTGTAAACGGTCTGATCTTTCCCGCTAAAGCCAATACCCAGTGCATACACGTGACGCGAGATTTTGCGCCCACGCCAATCATAAAATAACCATTGGTGGCCCAGTATATGCTGGGGGGCAAGCAATTCGATTGCAACAGCTGCGAAAAACAGTTTGATAGATTTTTCCATTTGTTCCACTCCCGCAAAGTGTACTTGTAGTTTTAATTCCGGCGTCACGTGTATGCACTGGGATTTTTGTTTTGTGCAGGTCTTGGCTCGTTCAGAATTGGCTTGTCGGTAAAATGACAAACCAATGACAAACCGAGGTGACGATGACAACAGATAAGAGAATGAGTGGTAACTTCAAGCAACGCGCAGTGATGCTGGTCGCCGAATAGGACTACAAGGTTAGAGAGAAGTAGCCCAGAGCCTGGATCTTGGTGATAACCTGCTACGCAGCTTAGCAGTAGCCGTTCAGGTCAAGTGCACCGAGAGGTCGCTGAGTGCCATAAGTGGCTGTTTGGTTATTCACAGGAATTGGGCTAAATCGCCCCAATGCGGACTTTGATTAAATAAACAGTAGTCTGTTACCTGACTGATGAATACAAGGAAATAGGTATACTGTCCCCTGAATTGGAATTGACCCATATAAAGCAAAGGCTGTACTAATGCGGCCTTTGCTTTATATGTTATCTGTAATTGTTATCGAATAAACTCAACATAGTTTATATCGCCAACACCAGACAGTACATCACATGTACCATCATCAGATATATTAACTGTCAGATTGTTAATATATGCTGCAAGTATAAAATCAAATATTTTTCTTTTATCAACACTTGTGTTGTCAAGCTGAAAGGCGAAATTATAGTCAGTACTTACGTTACAACCACTACCGCTAGAGATACTATCTGCAGTCATAGTTATTAAAACACGTGTATCATCATGCACGATAATACTTCTGATTTTACCCTTAATTGCTACATTAGCAGTTGATATAGCTGGCATCATTAGTAGAAATAAAGATACAATTAAAAAAACGTTTCATAAATACATCTCCTTATATATTAATATTTTTAAAATCAACCATAAACACCTCATTCTGTCAGGTACATATTTTATAGAAAATTCAACATAACATTAACATAGGAAGAAGTAAAAGTTCACGTTTTAATCAGAAAAATATTTGTTATTCTAATTATCAAACTAGAATCTTTGAACGAGAACCTACCAATAGATATGAGGTATTCATCCTTGAACAAAATTTCCAGCTCATATCTGAAACCGTTTTGACTATGCAGGGAAAATCGGGATCAAAAACTCAGATTCTCCTAATATTAGGTCGGGCTTACTTTGTTTGGCTGTCATTATTAGATACGGGGCAACTTTCAATGGACTTTATAAAGTAAATTAAAATACTTGAACGACAGCTTCGTGGTGGTGGCTGAAATTCAGGCCAAAAATTCGAAGGTCTGCTACTGGCCGGATCCAGAAGTACACAGATGATCGTCAATTTCTGCATTGACTCGATTGTGAGGCTGATTGTTATTCATATATTCTATTAATCCCCTTTTTATTTAAAATGGTATTGCGGTATTTTATCATCAGATGAAAGCTTAATTTGTAGTAGTTCAAATTTGATCTGACAGTTACCGATTTTAGCGGAAGTGAAGTATTGTCAGGTTAAGTTCAATTTAATAACTTCTCCTACCAAATCTTTTTACCACATTGCAAGGTTTCTAATAGTGTTCTGCCACAGCACATCTTGCCCTGATGGGTGCGCTCAGAATTATAATAGACCAGCCATTCGTCAAGGTCAGTTTGCAGCGATTCAACCTTGACGATAGGCCTTATTGGTTCTGATCAATAATCCGAATAGTTTCTGACTATAATGACTAGTGTTCGACATTAATTGGTCAGAATATCACGGGGGATGATGATTGCACCCGTGTAATTTTTCTTAATTAATTCCAATGTTTCTATCGTGTGTGTACGGCTGTGGGCCATCCGATGGGTGAGCAGGAGTTTTTTTACTTTTGCCTGAGCTGCAGCTTTGCCGATGTAGCTGGGTTTCATATGCAATAACTGGGCGCGGCCAGTTGCATCTTCATTGATGGCATTATGGGCAATTAACAGATCTGAGCCTTCTGCTAGCTCAGCTAGAGTGCCTAATCGGCCACTCATGTCACCACTAAAACTGATAATACAGTCGGCTACTTCAACACGCCAGGCAAGAGCTGGAAATGGGCCGTGATGAACCGGTGTAGCTTTAATTACAAAATCCTGATCGTTAAAAATTGTTTGAACTTTAAGGTTTTTATAACTCCACTCAATCGTCCGGGTTTTTATTTTATAAGTGCTGGTTTTGTCAGGATCAACAAATTCGGCAAGATAGGGGTACAGACCATTATCGGCACTGAACAATCGCTGCGAAAATTGTTCAGATGAAGGAACAAACAAATTTCCGGATGGCCCGTAAACCTGGAGTTCGATATTTCGTTGAGTGAAAAAACCACCTTTAATGTACGCTGCAAAATCAGCGCTATGATCGACATGAAAATGGCTGAATAAAAAGATGCTCAGATCTGCAAAGCGGGCATTGCTGAGTTTGAAGTTGTGAGCTGAACCTGGGCCGGCATCGATTACTATTCTGGCTTTGTTGTCCAGCTAGATAAGGTAGCTGCTTGATGCCGATGGAGTAATTAATTCAGGGCCTCCCGTGCCTAACATT
Source organism: uncultured Thiohalophilus sp. (assembly GCA_964575555.1). GTDB lineage: Bacteria > Pseudomonadota > Gammaproteobacteria > UBA6429 > Thiohalophilaceae > JAADGZ01. The sequence continues at coordinate 14,003 of CAZNRP010000048.1, forward strand.
TGTAGCGTAACGCGATCTGGCTGGCAGTCAGTAGCATGACTGTTTTTGCCTAACATGAAGAGGAAAATAGTAGAGGCTAAAATAATAGTTTTCATGGTGCGGATATATTTATGCGCTTAGGTCAGTGTTTTAACGGCTAATACAAATCAATAAATTATCATCAAAAATATTAAGTTATCATGCCTGCAATATTAAAATAAAAAAATTAAAATTAATATGGTTTTAAATTAAAACTTAAAGTTAATTGAAAGTATCCCGATAGTCTTTAACAGATTTAAATTGTATTTTTACACATGAAATTTATGTGGCTATGTGATGACGACAATATACACAGGGAGATAGGTATGGGTAAGTTTATAATAAAGGCGGGGCTGGTGTTGGGGGTAAGTCTATCAGTAATGAGTTTACCCTGTTTTGCCGAAATTGTAGTTGTTGGTAATAAATCTATTGCTACAGATTCACTTACAGCTAAACAGGTGTCTAAACTCTGGCTGGCTAAATCTAAATTAATTCCCGGTGGTGGTAAACCTGCTGTTGTTGATCATGCAAAAGGTAGCCCCGCCTATGAAGATTTTTATAAGAATGTTGTAAAGAAAAACAGCAGTCAATTGAAGGCATATTGGGCGAAAATTATTTTTTCAGGAAAAGGTACTCCGCCTAAAGCCATGGCCAATGATGCCGCGGTAATTGAATGGGTGGCATCTACTCCCGGTGGTCTGGGTTATGTCGACAGCACCTCCGTGAATGAAACAATCAAAGTTTTGTTCAAGTAATCTCAGGTTGACAATAAATTATTTTAGTTTTAGGGAGAAGACAATGCCTAATTTGAAAAGTACAAAATTTTTAATCGCAAGTGCTATCCTGCTGGCGAGTACGATGCCAGTACAAGCCGTCGAGTTTGGAGTGTTCGCTGATGTAACCTATAACGACACCAGTAAAACGGGTGGCACCAATGCTTTTGCTTTGGGGGCGCTTGATTTTTATGCCCGGCAGTCAATTGATGAAAAAACAGATGCCTTTATTGAGCTGGTATTTGAAAATGATGGTAGTGCTTTTGTGATTGATCTGGAACGTTTATGGATACGACGAAGTTTGAATGAAAATCTAAGCATTAGTGCAGGACGTTTCCATAGCGCATTAGGCTACTGGAACAGAAATTATCACCATGGTGCATTATTATACGATACGGCTACGCGTCCGGCTTTTTTAGATTTTGAGGATGGCTCCAGTGCAATTCTCCCTTTGCATTCTGTTGGCGTGTTATTTGAAGGTGAAGTGCAGGCAGGAAGCGGAATGCTGGGCTATGAATTTCAGTTTGGTAATGGCCCCTCTTATAACACCGATAGTGGCTATGGCAGTGGTGAAATTGAAATCAATAATATCTCTGATGCAAACAGTAGTAAGTCGCCAGGAGTACGACTAACCTATAGCCTGGAAAACATGCCGCTGGCCATGGGGCTGGCGGTGATGTCAAATAATATCGCCGAATCGGGTGCATCAGGGGTATCAGGAGTCATAACTGGGGCGACACTTGTTGAGCAGGTTATCACTGGTATTGACCTGAAATATAGTGGTGATGAGCTTGATCTGATGGGGGAATATTATAGTCTCAAAAATGATGATAAATATGGTTCAGCAGGCAGTCATACCGGTACGGCATATTATCTACAGCTGGGCTATCAGATAACGGAAACACTGAAGCCCGTCTATCGTTATGAGTCGGTAGACTTTGATAATAACGATGCCTATTTTGTGCTCCTGAGTACGCAGCAGGAGACTCGTCATGTTGGTGCTTTACGTTACGATCTTTCAGAAAGTAATGCGCTTAAATTTCAGGCCGCGAGTATTAGCCCGAAGACAGGTGAGTCTTATAATGAATATATTATTCAATGGGCATTTCTGATCCCTTGAAACATAAAGCTGTCCCGTTATCGTCGTCGTTATTGTCGTGAGGGTGGTGGCGGGAGCCACCGTGAAATAGGAATTAAAATGCAGTGGTTAAAAAACCTATCGATAAAATATAAGTTGTTTCTGGTTGCGGTTGTGGCTGGTAGCGGATTTATTTTGTTTGTCGGGCTTAATTATATGGTTGCCAATGACAATTCATTACGGCTTGATAGAGTCGGCAAGATTTATTTTCCGATTCTTGAGATAACAGACAGAAATATAGTTTCGCTTGATAAAATAAAAGAGACCTTTACCAGCGCAGTTATAAGTGGCGAGGAAGATTTGCTTGATGAGGCATCCAGTCAGGCGGCGAAAATACAGAGTGAGCTGAACACTATAAAAGAAATTGATTCGAAAATGGATGAGTCGGTTAATAGTCTTCTGAGTTTGTTTGATAGTTATTACAAGATAACACGGCAATTCACAATAGGAATGCTGGAAGGCAGTATTGAGATGGGAACGATGCAGGCTGAAACAGTACGCATGGCTCAGAGCCTGAAATTATACAGTACTGAATTGAAACAGTTCAGAGAAAGCCGATACAATGAGTTTGGTGATGAACTTGAAGCGGCAAAGTCAGCTTCAAATGAGCTTGTCATTATTGGTCTTCTCGTTGGCGGTGTGGTTGTCTCTCTGGTTTCTATTTCCTTGCTAATAGTTTCGACGCTTATTTCTGTTAATTTAAATCAAATAATTCATTCTCTTAAAGAACTGGCAAGAGGGGAAGGTGATCTCACTCAACGCTTGAAAACAAATACCCGGGACGAAACAGGGCAGGTTGTTTCGGGCTTTAATGATTTTTTGGATAAGCTGCATGTTCTAATTCGGGATGTTGTGATGTCGACGGAGCAGTTGGGAGCAAATGCAGGACAATTATCAATAGTGGCTGAAAGTACAGCGGAGAGTGTTAATACTCAGAAAATAGAGACCGAGCAATTGATGACGGCCATGACCCAGATGGTTGGGACGGTGAGCGAGGTAGCTAAAAATTCAGGTGAGGCAACTGTTGCCGCTTCAACTGCCGATTCAGAAACAGTTGCGGGAGAAAAGATACTGGTTGAAACGATTGATGTTATAAATAATTTGGAACATGAGATTCATACCGCATCCGGGGTAATTTCAGATTTACGCGATAGAAGTGATGATATCGGCGGAGTACTGGATGTGATACGTGGCATTGCCGAACAGACAAACCTGTTGGCACTGAATGCAGCAATAGAAGCCGCCAGAGCGGGTGAGAACGGGCGTGGTTTTGCGGTGGTTGCGGATGAAGTGAGAACCTTGGCTGGACGTACCCAGGCTTCGACAGAGGAAATCCAGAATATGATTGAAGCACTACAAAAAGGTTCGGCTTCTGCTGTGGATGTGATGGAAAAAAGTAGCAAGCAGGCAGTGAAAAGTGTGGAGTATATTAATAAAGTTGGTGGTTCGCTAAACGGTATTGCGAAATCCGTTGGTGTTATTCACACTATGAGTGAAGAGATCTCAACGGCGACTGAAGAGCAAAGCGCGGTGGCTAATGAAATGAATAATAACATCGTTAATATCAGTAAAATTGCAGAGCAGACAAGTATGAGTGCACAGATTACGACTTCGGCAAGTGATGAGTTAAATGAGCTGGCTAATGATCTTATTAAGTTGGTGGGCGCATTTAAAGTAAAATAGGAAGGGCGCTACAGTCACTTCGTTTTATGCTGTAGTTATAAAGGAGTAGAAAATGAAAAAAAATTTGCCGGTAACGGACACTGAGCGCACCTTTAAAGGTGTGCTTAGAATTGTTTCGACCACAGATAAAAAAGGTAGTGTTTCTTATGTGAACAAAGATTTTATAGAGATTAGTGGTTTTTCTGAAGAAGAACTTAAAGGGAAGAACCATAATATTGTACGTCACCCTGATATGCCTCCCATCGCTTTTGGTGATCTCTGGGAGACCATTAAGACAGGCAAGCCCTGGATGGGTATTGTAAAAAATCGTTGTAAAAACGGTGATTATTACTGGGTGGATGCTTATGTTACGCCGGTATTTGAAAAGGATGCAATTATTGGTTATCAGTCAGTAAGAATCACACCTCGTAGCGAATATGTGCAATCTGCAAATAGACTATATAAAAAAATACGAGAAAATCGGTTTTCTTTATTAGATAAATTATCCTGGTTAAAACCGGGAATAAAAGCAAGACTGATAGCTATACAGGTGATTTCTTTTATAGCGGTGATTGCCATACTGACGGCTAGTGAGGTTAATATATCGCTGGCCGGGTTGCTAAGTATATTCGTTGTACTGTCAGTATCCGTTGCACTGGTTAATCAGGTAATGCGTCCACTGACAAAAGCAGCAGCAGAAGCACGCTCAATATTTAGCAATGGTATTGCCCGAACGGTGTATACCCGAAGAAGTGATGAACTCGGTGATATACAGCTTGCTATTATTGCATTGCAGGCCCGAATAAAAACCATCCTTGTTCGAGTTAATGAAGCCCTTGTTATTTTGAAAAAATCGGCATATACCTCCAGTGGAATATCAGAAAATAGTTTCTCAAGTGCCCAAACACAACTGGATGAAGTCTCACAGGTTGCAACCGCGATGAATGAGATGTCTACGGCGGTGCATGAGATTTCCAGTCGCGCAAATCAGACTTCGAAGTCGACGGATGATGCAAGAGAAAATTCACAGAAAGGCGCATTGACGGCAACTGAAGCACTGGGTGGAATGGAAGCGTTAATAAATCGAGTGGAGGCAGCTGCCAGGGTTATTCATGAACTTAGTGAAGAAAGCAATGCTATCGGAGGAATGGTTGATGTAATAAGAGATATTGCGGAGCAGACGAATCTTCTTGCCTTGAATGCGGCGATTGAAGCGGCACGTGCCGGCGAACAGGGACGGGGTTTTGCCGTGGTTGCCGATGAAGTGCGAACCCTGGCCAGTCGTACCCAACAATCCACCGGTGAGATCCAGAAGATTGTAGAACAGCTTCAGCAAAAAGCAGCCGCAGCTGTGGGTGAGATGGCACTGGCCAGTGAAAAAGGCAATGCGGCATCTGAACTGGTGGAAACGGCCGCCGAAGCACTGGCTGAAGTTGCGGGATCAGTGGCGGGCATTAATGACATGAATACGGAAGTAGCGGCGGCAACAGAAGAACAAGGTGCGGTTGCTGAAGAAATCAATCGAAACATTACGAATATAAGTAATCTGGCAGAGCAGACGCTGGACTCAGCTTCTGTGGCGAGGGAGGCTTGTCATTCTCTGGAAAATGAAACGGCTAAACTGAATACGATGGTGCGGCAGTTTGGGGATTAAATGCGGATAAAATAATTGTTTTAAAATTTGCTGGCCTTTGGCCGGCCTGTTTTTTTCAGTGAGAAAAAGGCGACACCTGAAAAATGATGATCTTTATCCTGTTGATGCGCGGTCACTGAAGGTGGCTTTTAAATGGCTCAGGGGGTGGGGTTTGTTGATGGCATAGCCCTGAGCATAATCAATGCCTATGTCTTTTAGTACGGCTACAACTTTTTGTGTTTCCACATATTCTGCTACGGTTTTGAATCCGGCAATGTGGCCAATTTTATTAATCGCCTCAACGATAGCGCGATCAACCGGGTTTTTCTCAATATTGCGGATAAAGGAGCCATCTATTTTCAGGAAATCAATATCCATGTTTGTAAGATAGGAAAATGAGCTCAGTCCACAACCGAAGTCATCTAATGCAATTAAACTGCCGAGTTCTTTGATTTTGTTTATAAAATCGATGGCGGTTTTAAAATTTGCAATGGTTGCTGTTTCAGTTATTTCAAAACAGATTATTTTTGGTGATACCTGGTACTTTGAAAATAGGTTTTGCACGTAGTCAAACAAGGATTCATCATTCAGTGATTGCCCTGATAAATTTATATTAGTAAAATGAGCATCATTTTTTGTGGCTGAGTCTAGTTGACCTAAATGTGAAAAAGAAGCATCAATTACCCAGCGATCGATGGCTGACATTCTTTGGTAACGTTCAGCTGCCGGGATAAATGCGCCGGGAGGGATAATGCGTTTTTTATCTTTCAGGCGCAACAGGTATTCATAATGTGAGGGGCCAGAATTATTAAGCGGGACAATGAGTTGTTGGTAAAGCAGGAAATGATTATTTTCAAGGGCGACATCGATTCGGTTTGCCCAATTCATATCTCTGCGTCGTCGGCGCATATTAATATCTTCGTGCTTATAAACCTGAATACAATTTCGGCCTTTATCTTTTGCGGCATAGCAGGCCAGGTCGGCGGCACTTAAAAGTTCATCCGGGGTCATGCCGTTTTTATTTATAGCAACAACGCCGATGCTAACACCAATATTGAAAAGCTGCTTGTCCCAGGCGAAGCGGAAATTATTTACCAGCTGGTGTAAATCATCGGCAATAACTTTAGCTTGTTTGAGACTGCAGTTTTCCAGTAATACACAGAATTCATCTCCCCCTAAGCGGGCTAGTGTATCTCTTCCACGAATTCGGGTGTGTAAGATGGCCGATAATTGTTTAAGCAGTTTATCACCTGCCGAGTGACCACAGGTATCGTTGACTACTTTAAACTGATCAAGATCTAGATAAAGCAGGGCATTAGTGATTTTTCCTTTTTTAGCCTGCAGGGTAGCGCGTTCAAGACGACGTTCTAATTCGCTACGGTTAACCAGCCCGGTAAGACTGTCGTGATAAGCAAGATGCTGTATTGCGGCCTCGGTTATACGTTGTGATTTGCGCAATGCAACTTCTGTCAATTCGCGTTCAATCGCAGGAATAAATCGGGCCATGTTGCTTTTCATGATGTAGTCATGTGCCCCGGATTTCATGGCATTAACTGCAACATCTTCACCGATGCTATCAGAGACTATGATGACGGGGATGTCGATATTGAGTTTCTTTATAATGGCGAGAGCGGCGGTGGAATCAAATTCTGGCATATTGTGATCAGTGATTACAATATCCCATTCTTCTTTAAGTAAGGATTTTTTGAGGCTGCGGCTGGTGCTGACCTGCTGGTGTTGGGTTTGGTAGCCTGCGTTCTTTAATTTTCGCAATAATAGCAAGGTGTCGTTTTCGGAATCTTCGATGATCAATACACGTAATAGTTTGTTCTTCATATTACATCCTCTGACTACGTATTAACGTGTTTGCTGTGTTGCGTCTGTTGAATTATGGTTTATCATTAGCCAGTACAAACTGATCTGTCCGATAGCATTAGAATATTGTTTAAAGCTGGGTGGTTTTCGCACATAACTATTAACGCCATTGTCATAACTGTTGATGATATCGCTATTTTCTTTTGATGAAGTGAGTATTACTACCGGTATATGTGCGGTTCTGTTGTTGTTCCGGAGTTGCTTTAATACTTCATTACCATTAATTTTTGGCAGTTTAAGATCAAGTAAAATAAGTTTTGGGCAGTTTATATTTTTCAAGTGTGTATATTTGTTTTTAGCAAACAAATAATCCAGAGCTTCTTCACCATCATGAACAATATCAATGTGGTTATTAATATTGTTTTTTTTCAATGCAAGGAGTGTCAGAGCCTCGTCCCCCGGGTTATCTTCAACAAGCAAAATAATATTTTGGTTGTTGTTCATTGCCAGTTTATCTTCCTTGTGTTGGTCTTAAAAAAATATTACGGTCAGTACTGTGTCAGTCAAGTAATGGAATGAATGTATAAAAGTATTTTGTTTTATTTTTTGTGGTGCTAATCTTTGCTGACAGTAATAATAGGAGATTTATTTTTAGAATAAAAGTAACTTCTTTAGTGTGTCTAAATAGATTTAAAACAAATGTTAAATCATAGTGTTACTTTATTAATCGTTGCATAAGTATTCGCATATATTTTATCCCCTCATCCCAATATTTTCCCTCGGTCGGTTTCTTATACACAAGTCCTGAGTGAGGGGATGTAGCGGGTA
>CAZNRP010000049.1:0-21395 GCA_964575555.1 uncultured Thiohalophilus sp.
TGTGTCCCCACCACCACTGAATCATCGCATCCTGTACCCCGGAGAACACCGAGTAGGACTTAAATAGACCCACGGGAATAGCCAGGCTATTTACCACATGTAAATAAGTGATCATCACCATCATACCGAGGAAAAACCAGTTGGAAACATAGATGTGTGAGGTTTTACGCTTCATCATGGTCATGAAGAAGTTGATCGAATAAGATAACCAAACCACCGCAATACCCAGATCGATGGGCCATTCCAGCTCGGCATATTCCTTACCCTGGGTCAGACCCAGAGGCAGAGTAATAACCGCCGCAACGATGATCAGATTCCAGCCCCAGAAAGTGAACCAGGCCAGGCCGTTGCTCCACAGGGCAACACCGCAGGTTCGTTGCACCGTATAAAACGCGGTTCCCATCAAGGTACAACCACCGAAGGCAAATATGACGGCATTAGTATGCAGGGGACGAAGTCGACCAAAAGACAGTTCGGCTATATCTAAATTCAAAACCGGCCAGGCCAGTTCTGAGGCGATGTACACACCGACCAGGGTGCCGACCACCAGATAGATTACCGCAGCAACGGAAAACCACTGTACGACCTCAAAATTATATTTCTGTTCTACTTGTGCTGTTGCCACGAGTAGTCTCCTCTTTGTGTTGACAAAATTAATGTCGTCGCTGAAATATTAAAAACCTGAATTAACATTGGTAATCGTATGACTAAAATAGCCCAGAGACACACTGGGTTACTACACCCTTGCAGACAATGATGAAATTTACGACTTAAGTTATAGTTTAAAAAGACAGATTATAATTACTTCGCAACAGGCCACCCTCTGGCCTTTGAATCCCCATAGAAAGCGAGACCAATTTCAGTATACCCGATTTTTGTATTCTGTCCAAAAAGTACGGATAAAAAATAGTGGTAAATTACGCCTGGTCTAGTTCCAGCACATTGAAAGGAAAACCATGGAATACCAGAGCAACATAGTCAGCCATTAAACTACGAATACCCTAGTATACTAGTATATGAACATGACACATCCAGTTTGAAATCCAGATAAACACGCGCCTCACTTTCATGTTCCAGTGTCGCCAGAAGAGGCGCATCGAGGCACTGTTTAAGAGTCTCAATATTCTCATTCACATAGGGGTAGTTGCCCTGCACTTTGTTCGCAATCCAGCCCTGTAAGCTTGCGCCACTTTGTACAATTGCCCGTGCGCTTAACAGTGCATGATTAATGCAACCGAGACGCATACCTACCACCAATAAAACCGGCAACTTTAAACTGTTAGCTAAATCAGCAATGGTCTGTTCTGAATTCAAGGGCACCAGCCAACCTCCTACACCCTCGACCAGAATGAAATCTGATAATTCTGACAATGCAGAAAAAGATTTTTTTATAAGTTTAAAATTAATTTCAACACCGGCCTGCCTTGCAGCAAGGTGTGGTGCAATAGCCTCCGGAAAAACATAGGGATTAATCTGAGCATACGCTGCACTGACATTTGCCGCCTGCTGTAATCGCAAGGCATCGTCATTAACATAATGATCTTCTATTTTTTCGGCACCACTGGCCACCGGTTTCATCGCGATAGTTCTTACGCCCTGCCGGTCGAGCATATGCAGCAAGGCGCAACTGACATAAGTCTTACCGACTTCGGTATCGGTGCCGGTGACGAAAATACCGTGCTGCATTTTCATGTTAACTCCGCTGCCAAACAGGTACGGCTGAAGCCGAACCTACAAATAAAACGTTATTTAATATCCGCAGGAGAAATATACAGCTCAGCCGGCTGATTATTTTTTCCCGGCACATTTTCGCTACGCCATGCCAACCCGTATATGACTTCATAACTAACCGGGAGCAGCCCATCCTTTCGATAATCTTCATAGGCTCGCTCTAGTTGTTGTAAACGTCCCTTGCCGGTTAGGCCCCGAGCACGGCCATGAGTAAGATTATGTGCACCAATTTGTTTTAAATCCTGCATGATGCTACGCACATTTTTATAAGTCACCGTAATCATTTCCATATCGACAACGGGATCGGTAAAGCCGGACTGTAATAAGGCATCACCCATGTCATGCATATCAGCAAATTGATTGACATGACTATGAGCATCAACGCCTGACCAGCACTGACGTAATTCTTTTAAAGTATCCGGGCCAAAGTTGGTAAATAGTAACATGCCTCCCGGTTTTAACAGCCGCTGACATTCACTGAATACCGTGACCAAATCAGCGCACCATTGTAGGGTTAAATTGGAAACAATCATATCCATGCTATTGCTGGCATAGGGCAGTGCGTAGACATTGGCACTGACAAAATGATCGCGCCGTTTCATGCGCCGCAACCAACTGATTTTTTTTCGTGCCTGTCGTAACATTCCCGTGGCAAGATCCAGGGAATGAATCTCTGCCACTGGATAGCGTTGCGCCAGTGCCTGCTGGCAAAAACCTGTGCCAGAACCCAGATCAAGAATTCGTTCGGGGCTGAAACGAATATACTCAAGCCGTTCAAGTAAACGCGAACCCACTTCGCGTTGCAGCACCGCCGCTTTATCATAGTCGGCTGCGGCCTGCTCAAAGCTGCGCCGCACCTGCATCAATTCAAATGCGGGTTGATTTTTACTTTCTATTGCTTCAGGCATATAAAAATGTCATTAACTGTTGTTGGAAAATCTGCTGATGAGAAATAAACGGTGCATGCCCGGCACCTTTGATAATAGAAAGTTCAACACTTGCAAATTGTGCGGCAATATTTTGCAGGGCTGCCGCCGGGGTCAGACTGTCATACTCGCCACCGATCAAATATACAGGTTGTTCTATTTTAACTACCTGCCAGCGAAGATCCTCGTCCTGTAAAATTTTCAAACCGGCACTTAAACTTTCACTATCCGGCTCACCGCGGGCAAATAAATGATCACGCAAACAACGCAATCCTTCGCGTGCATGACTATCCCCTTTAAATTGCAAGGCTAGAAACCGGGATAAAGTGCTGCGGTAATCTTTACCTAATTGTTCTGCAAATAAAGCCAACACATTCGCATCCATCGCATCGGGCCAGCCATCTGTTTTACAAAAACATAAACTGGATGAAACGATCACCAGCTTTGCCACCTGCTGTGGATACAGTACGGCCATGTTAGCCACCAGCATACCTCCCAGTGACCAGCCTAACCAGATAGCGGATGCTTGCAGGTGTGCGCTGGCATAGTCATGCAATTCAGCACTAACCGTGGCTAATGAAAAAACCTCATTCAAGGCTGCACTATGACCATGCCCGGGTAAGTCCACTATGTGCAGACGAAAGTTTTTTTCCAATTCAAGTAGTAATTGTTCAGGCCAGATACCGCCATGCATCGCCCAGCCATGCACGAAAACCAGATCCGGCCCTTCACCTCTAACCACCACATGTAATATCTTATTCAACGATGGCTTCCTTGTGCATTAAACTTTCCAAAGCCTCAAGCAGGTGGTCGATATCCGTCTGTTCATGTTCAGCGGAAAGAGTGATCCGCAATCGCGCCTGATTTTGGGGTACGGTGGGAGGCCGAATAGCACTGATTAAAAACCCCTTTTCATCCAGCTGCTGACTAAAATAGATCGCCTTCTCACTCGAATCTAATAATAAGGGTTGAATGGCTGTAGCGGACGGCATCAAGGGCAGCTGTAATTGCTCGGCTCCCTGTTTCCAGTAATCAATTAAGCCCCGCAATTTTTCCCGTCGCCAGCTTTCGGTTTGTAATAAACGCAGACTACAGCGAGTAGCCGCCGCCACAGCAGGCGGCAGGGCCGTGGTATACACATAACTACGGGCACGATTAATTAAAGCTTCAATTAAAACCTCATCACCGGCCACAAAGGCACCGAAGCTACCCAATGCTTTACCCAGGGTGCCCATTAATACTGGCACTGCATTTGCGTCCAGCCCGGCCTGTTCAACACTACCACCGCCTGTTTTACCCAGCACCCCCAGGCCATGTGCATCATCAATCATCAGCACGGCATCGTGATCGGTAGCGAGTGATGCCATTTTATTGATCACAGCAAGATCCCCGTCCATACTGAAAACACCATCACTGACGATAAGCTTCTCCCCCTGCTCACACTGGGCCAGTTTAGCCGCCAGAACTTCCATATCATTATGCGCATAGCGCTGCAAGCGGGCTCGGGACAAAATTCCTGCATCAATTAAGGAGGCATGATTCAGGCGATCGGAAAATAAATTATCTCCTCGTTCAAGCAGGGTGGAGATAACACCAAGGTTAGCCATATAGCCCGTCGAGAACAACAGCGCCCGCTGCCTGCCGGTAAAAGTGGCCAACTCTTCTTCCAGTGCGTGATGTTCTTTTGAATGACCGTTGATCAAATGCGCCGAGCCACTGCCAACGCCATACTTATTCGCTGCCTGTTTAAAACTTTTTATTAGCTCAGGGTGATTTGCCAGGCCCAGATAATCATTGCTGCAAAAGTTCAGATACTCTCGACCCTGAAGACAAACCCGAACACTCTGTGGGCTCGACATGATCCTGCGCCGACGATAACAATGCGCCTGCTCGCGTTCATGTAATTGTTGCTTGAGTCGTTCGAATAACACGGTCTACACTCTATTGAAGCATAAGCAATGCAGGATAGTCATCAACAATCAAACGGCTCGGATTCCGAGACGATCAAATAATTGTTGATCGCTATCGGCAGAGGGGTTCGAGGTAGTCAGTAATTTTTCACCATAGAAAATAGAATTGGCACCGGCAAAAAAACACAGGGCCTGGGTTTCATCACTCATATTTTCCCGGCCGGCTGATAAGCGTACCTGTGAGCGTGGCATCAGAATACGCGCCACCGCAATGCTGCGCACAAATTCAAGATGATCCAGATCCGGCGCATTTTCCAGTGGCGTACCTTCCACCTTGATCAATAAATTTATCGGCACACTCTCAGGATGCTTCTCCTGATTCGCCAGCTGTTGCAGCAGTCGTACTCGATCACGACGTGCTTCACCCATACCCAGAATGCCGCCACTGCAAACCTTGATGTCCGCATCACGAACATGTTGCAGGGTATCCAGTCGATCCTGATAAGTGCGGGTGGTTATTACCTCAGCATAAAATTCCGGCGAGGTATCAAGATTGTGATTGTAGTAATCCAGCCCGGCCTGTTTTAACTGTTGGCTCTGTGCGGCGGTCAACATGCCGAGGGTCATGCAGGTATCCATTTCCAGTGCTTTCACCGCCTTGACCATTTCCATCACCGGCAATAGATCCCGATCTTTGGGCGAACGCCAGGCCGCACCCATGCAGAAGCGGCTTGCGCCTTTGGCTTTAGCGGCTTTGGCGGCGTCGATAACTTCATCTAAGGGTAGCAGCGGCTCGGATTCCAGCTCGGTATCATGGTGGGCGCTTTGCGGACAGTAACCGCAATCTTCGGAACAACGACCGGTTTTAATACTCAATAGCGAGCTTACCTGTACTTCATTGGCCACAAAATTCTGCCGGTGGATAGTCTGCGCCTGAAACAGGAGATCGTTGAAAGGCAGAGTGAACAATGCCGTGATTTCATCTTCCTGCCAGTCATGGCGTAACTCGTCATTATTTGAAATACTCGGGGCGCTGGATTCCATTGATTTTTACCGGGTTATATACTGAAATAGGAATGCCGGATTCTAGACATTACTACACCGGTGTCAACTGACAAGGAGGTCAAAAGTGAACAAATGGATTAATTTCAATCAACTCAACTTCAATATATTCCCCTGCCTGCTCTGCGGCTGTGCTCATGCCAATAAGACGGGACTCTGCTCCGCCTGCGAACAGGCACTGCCCCATAACCTCTCGGCCTGTCGACGTTGTGCATTACCCATCCCGCCAGGTAGCCATGCCCGCCTCTGCGGCCAGTGTCTAGATTCCACTCCACCCAGCTCGGCGGCCCATGTACCTTATATATATGCAGCCCCGCTTGATGCCTTAATTACCGGGCTGAAATTTCGTCAGCAGTTACACCATGGCCACCTGCTCGGGAATCTGCTCACCCACTATTTACAGAAAAATTTGCGCCAGCTACCGGAATGCATTGTCCCTGTCCCCCTGCATGCTTCACGGCTACGCGAGCGTGGCTACAATCAGGCGCTGGAAATTGCCCGCCCCCTGGCTCGCTCACTAGGGATTAAACTGGAAAAAAATCTTGTTCTCCGAGTTCGAAAAACACAGGCACAAAGTGATTTAAAACAGGCCACCCGTGCCGCCAATCTGCATCAGGCTTTTAGAATTACCCGCCCGCCGGGCTATGAGCACATCGCACTGGTCGATGATGTGGTCACCAGCGGCCATACCGTTAATTCGCTGGCTGAGGAATTTGCCAAGGTTGGAGTAAAGAAAGTGGAAATCTGGGCGGTTGCCCGTGCGGTTTACCGGGCGTGATATTCATGGTGGGCTCACAGGCAGACAGATACGATTGAAGCCGTCTGTTGGTTCAATTTGTACGGCTGAAGCCGCACCTACAAATCGTCGTACAAGTGACGAGGAAGCAAACTCCCAGAGATTAGAATCTCAGACGAAAATCCAGAAACAAGCCCCTGGATACAGAGCGGCTCTGCAATTGATTCAATTCATCACTGGCATATTTCTGATGCTGCCAGCCACCTTCCAGACCCAGCCCTCCTGCCCATTCATAAGACAGCCGGGCTTTATAATCGAAGCTGGGATTGATGAGCGAATCCGAATGCCGTCCAACAAAGCCTGCGGACAATCCTTTAAAGGGCAACTCAAATAGCGCGGCGGCATAAAACATCGGCACCGCTTCACGGAAATTGCGCTGCTGCTGCTTATAATCTTCAGAGTAGGAAATGGCATTACCATTGATGAAACGAATATTCAATCCCAGATCGAGATTCATGCCCCGCCTTACCATCGGGTAGGACAAGGCCGCATCATACTGGCGCAGGCCGGTTGCTTCATCCGAGATGAGATCTCGAGCCGTCTCACTGGAAAAACGAGGCTGCAGTAAATCCTCACTCACATTCCAGCGACCACCTACCTTGTCATGACTGAGTTGAAAATGCAGGCGAGCCTGTGAATTCGTCGCACTACTGAGACTAAATGGGCTACGCTGATGACCGGCATCAAGTCGGTACTCAGAAGGTGAATCGGCCATCACCGTAAAGTTGCTGAACAGCGCAATAACAGCAATAGTCAATAATTTAACCATTACTTTTTCCCTGTTGTTTTTAATTGAATTCATCTTAAATTTTAGTGGCCTGAACCCGACCCAGTCTCACCCTTCTAGTTAAAGGGAGTGCAAGTATAGTCCAGCCCTCAATATTGAGCCATGTGCGGAGTCAACAATTTAGCAACATTATTAAAAAATATTTATAAATCACCTATGCAATTAGTCATAACTCATGTGATTTGTGCTATGCATCGCGGAATACTCCACATAAAATAATCATTATTAGATTTTGATTATTTACTGAAGCCAAACCTAGGATACTAACAATGAAAAAATATGGATTACTACTAACCGGCGTGATGGGACTGATCAGCCATCAGGCTACTGCTATCAGCATCGTATTTGATTACAGCTATGACAGCAGTGGTTTCTTTGCCGATACTCAGCGCGTCAGCCTGCTTAATGCGGCAGGCAATGCCCTCGGCTCTCGTCTACAGGACAATTTGGGGGCCATCACCCCCGGTGGCGTTAACACCTTTGATGCCAGTTTCATCAATCCCGGCACGGGTAGCACTGCCACGATCAATAATTACAACGTACTTGATAATACCCTGGTCATCTATGTCGGTGGTCGAGATTTGGGCAGTACCCTGGGCATAGGTGGCTCCGGCGGTTTTTCTGCCGGTGGCACCCAGAGCTTCATAGACAGCCTGAACCGTGGTCAGACAGGTGTCGATCTTACTCCACCAACTGACTTTGGCCCCTGGGGCGGCAGCATCAGTTTTAACTCTACCGCTAACTGGTATTTCGATACCGATCTCAGCACCGATGCGGATATTGTCGGCAATGACTTCTACTCCGTTGCCCTACATGAACTGGGTCACGTACTGGGTCTGGGTACTGCGGGTTCCTGGAATACCTGGGTCAATAGCACCGATGCTACCTTTACCGGCAATCTCAGTACGCTCGCCTTTGGCAGCGCGGTTCCTTTATATAGCGATCTGAGTCACTGGAATACCGGTACCATGAGTACCGTCGATGGTGTTGCTCAGGAAGCCGCCATGGATCCGAACCTGACCACCGGTACCCGCAAGCTCTTCACCAAACTGGATTATACCGGATTGGGTGACGTAGGCTGGGAAGTCTCTGCCGTACCAGTTCCGGCTGCGGTCTGGTTGTTTGGCAGTGGCCTGCTGGGACTGTTGCACTTCGGGCGACGTAACCGTAAGTCATAAGCATTACTGCTTAACGCTTTAGAAAAGGCCGACAGGATATCCTGTCGGCCTTTTTTAATTCCCGCAGACAAACACTCTACAGGCAAGTAAATACATTATAATTCAGTCTCAATAAACAGCAGGCGGGAATCCATGGAACAACTTGCTAAGTTCAACACACAACTCAAACCTTTCCTGTACCTATTCAGTGAAAATCATTTACTCCAGGCGCTAATCGTTATCATTGGTGGTTATTTACTTGCCCGCATCTTTAGCTGGAGCCTCACCACCATCATTTATAAATTAACTCACCGCTCGCAGACTACACTGGATGATCAATTCATCGAGCTGATTCGTAGCCCGATTTTCTACAGCATTTTACTCATTGCCGCCTCCATTGCCGGTAACCTGGCACTGGATGGAAAACTTGAAGTTGCCTTCCTCTCACTGCTAAAAACCGCAACAGTCATTATCTGGTCCACGTTTATTTTACGCCTTGCGCGCATGCTGCTGCGCGCTGCCAGCCAGACACCAGACAAGTTCAATGTCGTCAGCAATCAAACGCTACCGCTATTTGAAAACCTGGCTATTCTTATTATCATCGCCATCGCCGTTTATTTTGTTTTCAATGCCTGGAATATTGATATGACCGCCTGGCTGGCCTCCGCCGGTATCGTCGGTATTGCCATTGGCTTTGCCTCAAAAGATACCCTCGCCAATTTGTTTTCCGGCGTGTTCATTCTTGCGGATGCACCGTATAAAATAGGTGACTATATTGTCCTCGACAGTGGTGAGCGGGGGGCCGTTACCCATATTGGGATTCGTAGCACCCGTATACTTACCCGTGATGACGTTGAAGTCACCATCCCGAACTCCATCATGGGCAACACCAAAATCATCAATGAAACCGGCGGCCCGCATACAAAGTATCGAATTCGACTTAAGGTGGGCGTGACCTACGGCTCTGATATCAAGCAGGTAAAAGATACGCTGATGAAAGTTGCACTGAAAAACACTTCGGTCTGCGAAGATCCCGAACCCCGCGTGCGCTTTCGCAGCTTCGGTGGTTCCAGTCTGGATTTTGAATTACTCTGCTGGGTGGATGAACCGGTGCTGCGTGGACGGGTATTGGATGAGTTGAACAGCGAAGTCTATCTACAGTTTCAAGAGAATAATATCGAGATACCCTTTGCCCAACAGGATATTTATATTAAATCATGGCCGGGGGAAATTAATGCAAGGGGCGAGTAAAAAGAGAATTATTAGCGCAACTTGCACATGGTTTAGCTTTTTGATATTTGGGAGTTCAGTTCCAGTTTGGATTTATTCTTCTGGAAAACCAATCTCTTTCAACGCAGCGAGCCGGTTATCAGCATACTGGATCATCTCGACGGCCAGAGTGCCACTGGCGCGAGCTTTTTCATAGGCTTGTCTGGCGGCTACGCTCTCCCCCAATTTTTCCTGTGAAATACCCAAACCGATCCACCATATACCCACCATGGTATTTTCTTTAAGCATGTTCTGATAAAGCGCAACGGCATTTTTGTGCCGTCCCTGACGTTGATATAGGGCTGCCAATAAAGCATAGTAATCGACGTTCTGCGCTATCGGGGGGAGCCTTCCTTCCAGTACCTGCACCGCCTTATTCAGACCATCCTGTTCCAGTAATACCCGCGCATACAGCTTCCGGAACATGCTGTGCTCTGGGTTAATATTCACCCCTCGCTCTAGCAATTCAGCCGCTTCAACATAACGCCCGGCTTTGATGTAAATACCGGCCAGCATTTCGCGGGCGCGGGTGTGTCGTGGATGTTGCTCTAGAAGTTCTCGAAACAAGTCTTCGCTGTGCAGCACATCGCCCCGTTTTAAGCTGGCATAGGCGTTGTGAAATGCCTGTTCCGCACGCTGTTTTTGAGTTAACTGTCGTACTTGTTTTTTAATGCTGCCATCACCATGAGCAGCATCATATTCATTCAGAGCGGTGATACTTTGTATTTTTGTTTCTGTATTAGTTCTGGCTGATTTTATTTTTCTTTTCTCATCAATCTTATCCGCTGTCACCAGACCAACAATCGTACCTTCAGCAGGTGGCTTTGTTGTTGTAGAAGCTGATGCGGCATCAACCGGTCTGAAGGTGACTGCGGGTGCAGGAGGAGTCTGACCTAAGGTCATCACCAGTGGCAATTCTATTTCACTTACTCGGTCCCAGAATAGAAAACCTATTGCCAATGACAGAACCAGCAGAATTGCACCAAAAACATATAAAATCGTGGCGCTGCTTCCACGCGCGACCATATAGCGGGGTGTCGTTATAAATGAGCCAGTGCTAGATAAGCCCGGTTCTTCCCGCCGATGCTCCAGATCTTTGAGTACCTGATTTATTAAGCTCATCGCCGCTTATGCCTTTAAGCACTCTGTACCAGCATGCCTGCGATAGCAGCCAAAGCCAGGCTCACAGCAACCCAGGCACCACCCTGCATCATGTCCTGACCTAAATGCGGTCGCAGCTGTGCATCTTCGGTATCTTTGACGGCAACTTGCATGTGTACAGGACTCACATGCTGATCGCCTTTGCCATAGCTGACCAACATAGACTTATGCGAAAGTATATTGATTAATCTAGGAATACCCCGACTTGCTTTGTAAAGTTTATTCAGCGCCGAAACTGAAAAAAGCTCCCCTCCCTGATAACCTGCAGTCATTAAACGATGAGTAACATAGGATGCCATCCCGGCTTTGTCTATCGGTTCCAGTGTGTATGAAAAAGTAATACGCTGTTTAAGCTGGCGGATTTCCTGACAATTAAGTTTGTCATTCAATTCAGGCTGAGCAAACAACACCACCTGTAATAATTTATTTTTCTCTGTCTCCATATTGGTTAACAGGCGCAGTGATTCAAGTGTTTCAATCGACATCGCCTGTGCTTCGTCCATACAGAGTACAATGCGTTTTCCTTCTATGGTGAATTGAATCAGCCGCTCCGTGATCATTTTTAATAACTGATGATGTCCATAATGCCGGTCAATCTTAACCCCTAACTCTTCTGCAACAGCAGTTAATAAACCATAAGGCGTCACCATTGGATTGGGGATGTAGGCGGTAATAAACTTCTCATCCAGAGTATTTAATAGTTTACGACAGAGTAATGTTTTTCCAGTCCCAACTTCACCAGTAACCTTTATAAAACCTTCACCGGTTTTCAAAGCCACTAACAAGGTATTCAGCGCATCCGCATAATGTCCATAGGAAAAAAAATAACTGGTGTCCGGCGTTAATGAAAACGGTGGCTCGGTTAAACCAAAGTGTTCAAGATACATTACTTATTACCCTGTAAATAATTAGCGACCATAAATACTGTTAATTCTTTTTTCTGAACTATGAATAGAATCAACCCATTGATCATTATTCTCAACCACTATTGGTTTCAATAAAATCACCAGCTCACTCTTTACCTTTACCTTACGAACATGTTTGAACAAACCACCAATTAACGGTAACTCACTCAAAAATGGTACTGATGCATCTTCATTTTTTATACCATCCTGCATAAGCCCTCCAATCACCACCACTTGCCCATTTTTAGCCCGGATAATACTGTCTGATTCCCGAATAGTACTCAGTGCCAGTGGTACACTGAGGCTGGTAGTGCTGGAGAGACCAATGTCTTTTATCTTTTCTACCACCTTGCTGACTGAGGGATGAATATGCAGAATAATGTCATTGTTATCACTGATCTGTGGAATCACATCAAGTGCCACACCGGAGAAAAAAGGAGTTAACTCTACATTACTGGTGGTACTAGATGTACCGGTGGCAATATTTGTATTCGACTGTACATCGGTAATAAAAAACTCATCCTGCCCCACTTTAATGACGGCTTTTTGATTATTAATGGTAGACACCTTGGGACTGGATAACACCTGCACATCACCCTGGGTTTGTAGTAGTTCAACAAAGGCAGAAAAATCATTACCTATATTTAAAGCCAGAGAAAAAATACCCCCCAGTGCTTCGGTGGTTGAGCCCGTTACCTGTGATAGTGCATCAGGATTAAGATCACCATTATTACCGGCAGTCGAGCCCACGCCACTACCACCAAAAATACTGCCACCCCCCACCTGATTTAGCTGGTAGCGGCTATTAGCTGTGGTTTTTAACGCCGACCAGTTTATCCCGGCCTGGAAAGCATCACTCAGTTCTACTTCGACGATTTTGGCTTCTATAATTACCTGCCGTTGAATCACATCCTGGGTTTTTTTCAAAAATTTTTCTACGATACGCAGCTCACTCGGCATACCGCGCACCACGACAATACCCGACTGCGGACTCACTACCGCACTGCGGCCTTTTTTACCGCCAAGCAATACATCAATCGTCTGTTGTAATTCTGTCCAGAATGTAGATTCTGAACGGGTCTCGATTTCACTGCCCGAGACCAATGAGCGATTGCGAGTATTTGAGTTTGAGGAAGCTGAACCATTCGAGCGCCCTATCTGCCCTCCCCCACTTCCACCTCGGCCAACATTAGGCGATTCCGTCACCTGCCCGGAACTCACTCGCATTTGTGACTTTCCTTTGCGCTTAATATCCAGGTAATTTATATTGAACACACGGGTGCTCAAGGTATTGGGGAAAACCTGATAACCTATTTTTGTATACTCAAAATCATAACCGTAAACACTGCGCACAACATCCATCACTTCCGGCACGGTGACATTTTTTAAATCCAGCGTAATACGACCGCTGACTTTCGGGTGTACCACCATATTGTAAGGCGTATTTTCTACCAACCCCATGAAGAACTGTTTAATCCGGGCACGATTCACTTTAATATCAAAACGTGGCTCGGTATCAATGACCGTATTTCCCGGCATATCAAGATTGATTGCCGGCAATAATGCATCCGCAATACTTTTATCGCTTACCGCAGTAGCCCCATCGGGGCGAGTCGATTCTTTATTTCCAGTATCCGCAAACACGGCATCAATCGTCGCCATCGGCCTGGGCCGCTCTGGCGGCACATTGGTCGCACAGGATGCCAATAGCATCGATGCTATTAATGAATAAATAAATGTAGCGATCCTGTTCATCTCATTCCTCATGGAAAACCATGCAGCTCCATTAGTTACGATTTGTTTAATTTTGTGACACCGGATTTTTCTTTACCTGTGTCTTTACCAGTCGTACCGAAAAAAGACCCTGCGCACCTTTCAGCCTCACCTTTTGCGGCAATACTTCAACCAGTCTGGCCTTGTTCACCCAGTCACCGACGGCCACTTTCTGTCCATTGATAATCGCAATACGATGCTCGGCATCAATGCGAATGGCGCTCAAATGCCAGCCTTTTTTAACGCTGACTTTAGTGCCGGTTCCTGCCTGCGCATAACCCGGTGGACGCATGGGATCACCCAGCACTTCAGCCTGTGCGATCAGCATATTCAGCATCAGGTATACAAACAGGCCGTAGCGCATATCAAACCCCAATCCAGCCAGGAGTGAAGCTCAAGGTGTGCACATTTATCACAATTTGAGCTTGCGGATATTCATCCATGCTGATCTCAATACTGTCCCAGTAAAAATTCCAGGGCAGGGTCTTTAACAGTTTTATATAAGTCAGCATCTGCAAGTAGCTACCTCGAAACTCTATTTGCAGACCATGCTGATAAACCCCCACCTCCCTGGCAATGGCTTTATTTTCTTCTGGACTCTCTTCTAATAGCGGTCGCACGGGTAAATTATTCAGTTTTTCGAGTTTCAATGCCGATGTCTGCGTCAACACCGCTTCCAGCACTTCGGCCATTTGCGCCGGGGCTATCAGACCCTCCACTTTCATTTGCAACTTTGAATTAAGCTGCTGCATCTGCATTTGCAGGCGTGCCAGTAACCGCTGATTCTCAGCATCAGGATTCTGGCTTAAACGTTTTTCTAATAAGGCAATCTGCTGCTCACTCGCACGAACTTGCAATGTCATATTTTCTATTTGCTTATGCATGGCCTGGGCCTGAAGCATTTTCGGTTCAAGCACCAGCAAATAAAGAAACATCAACAGTGACACCAGTAACAAGCTACTTACCGCGATCTGCTCACGGGGGGCCAGCACATCAAAACGCACTAAATAGGTTTTCAGCCAGGCCGCATTCATTGGTGAACGCCATTGGCAGCATAGCTTGAAGTTTTTTTATCGGTATTGATGATTTCTCCCACGCCCTGCAATTCAAACACCAGTTGCTCAGGCTGCTCCTGATCCCGCACCATTAATAAGGTACGAAAGGCTTTTCCAGTGAAAACCGTTTCAGAAGACAGACGTTGCAAATAGCGCGGTAATAATTCTGCTTTTAAAGTCTGTCCTTTTAGGCCCAGTGATTGCCCGCCCTGACTGATCCTGACTTCACTCAGCCAGAGTCCATTAATACGCTGGCGTGCAAGACCGCTAACATGCTCAACAAAGCCTTCAATATTTCCAAATTGTTGCTGACCCAGTACTTTCATTACTTTCTGCCTGTTGGCAACGTCCATCATCAGCGCATCTACCTCAGCCTGTAACTGTGCATCTTTACGTCGAGCCTGAATCTTCACCTGCAAGGCTTCGAGTTGGGCCATCTTTGTGTTTTGTTCAGCCTGTGCAATTCCCAGGCTGTCTTCCAGTTGCATGATCTGAAAAACATAGATCAAACTCAGTATCAGCAGGCCTCCGCTGACCACGCCCATCGCCAGCAGCAGTTTTTGCGCCGAACTGCGAGCATTATTCTTCTGTAAACTTGCTCGATAAAAATTGACCTGTTGCATAGTTATTATTTCAGCCCCATTATTCCAATCTTAACGCGGCACCAATCGCATAAAATGCCTGCGCCTGCATCGCCATGTTAACGCTATCTGGAAGCTCCAACACTTCCGCCAGATCCAGCATCCTCACATTCAGCCCCAGACTGCTACGAATATAATCCAGCAATTCAGGAGCCGGTCGAGGCAACGGGGCAATAAGCAGATTTTTAATCGGCGCTTTGCCAAAATGGCTTTCGTAATAATCCAGTGAACGCTGTATTTCCAGCGCCATGGATTCCAGTACTTCACCCGGCTGCGTGCTCAAACTCATCGCGTCATCATTCACCGCCACCGCAACTTGAGTAGTATTTGCCAGTGCCTGATAACCGCTCTTCATTTCACGTGCCAAATACAGGGTAGATTTATGTGTACAGGTAAGAAGTCCATTTTGTTCCTGCAAACTGAGCAGGGCCACACCTGCTTCATCCTCCGGCAAGCAACTGGCGATATTGCGCTGCACTAATTCAGGAATATCAATGTAGCGCAAGTTCATACTGGTGGGCTCGGCCTGCTCAATACATTCACGCACCCGATCTTCATGTGCACAGACGGCATAAATGAGTGGCACCCGCCCCTGCTCTTTAAGTCCGGGAATTTCAAAGACATCAACAATGGCCTGTTCCACCTCATAATCCAGCGAATCCTGTATTTTCCAGCGCACCGCATCCCGCATTTCATCTTCATCGACCTGGGGGGCCTCCAGCAACTGCAGTGAAAAATCTCCCTCAGGCATCACTATTGATAAGGGCTGCTTGCCCAGCTTATGAGTCTCACAGATGCGACCTAGCTCGCTATCGGCAATAATTTCCAGAAAAGACAATACCGGCCTGTCCGACACACGCTGAACCTGCGCGAGAATTATTTGCTCCCCGCTACAGCTCATACCGAACAAACCTTTCGCTTTTTCCCGCTTTGTTAAAAATGAAAACAGAATGCCTCTCCCTGTTTTTGAATTAGGTAAGCATGCAGAAACTAGCAATCTCCATACCAGTAAGAGAGTTATCGGCGACTTGTCAGGAAATGTTTACTAAAATCGTATAAAAGACTGAAATAACGGAAAAAATATTAACTCGAGGGACCTTAAAAAAGAAAAGGATGAGTAAAGATAATCCGGGAGGCAGGTTTTAGTAGTAACTCAGGAAAAGGCCGGCAAAAACGGCAAAACCCAGCCAGTTATTATTTAGGAAAGCTTTAAAACAGGCAGAAGGTTCACGTTTGCGAATGAGATATTGCTGGTAGAGAGATAGCCCAAGTGCCACCGCAACGGCAATTGAATAAACCCCTGGAAGCTCAAGCTGCCGCCCCAGCAATACCAGTGCCAGCAGCATCAGAGCCTGCAACACCCCGATAATGACGCGATCAGCATCGGCAAACAGCACTGCCGTCGATTTGACTCCGGCTTTGATGTCATCCTCTCTATCCACCATCGCATACATGGTGTCGTAAATCACCGACCAGAGCACATTAATCACATAGAGCAACCAGGCTACTCGCGGCACTTCACCGATTTGCGCAGCGAAAGCCATTGGAATTGACCACCCAAATGCCATCCCCAGAACCACTTGCGGTAAATGGGTATAACGCTTCATAAAAGGGTAAACCGCGGCCAGCGCCACCGCCGCAAAGGCCAGATAGATGGTCAATCGATTCATACTCAGCACCAGCAGAAATGCCAGCAGGCAAATGGCGGCAAACAGAATCAGGGCTTCTTTCGGTTTGACCTTGCCACTGGCAATGGGCCGATCCCGGGTACGACTGATCTGCGGATCAATTTTACGATCGGCAAAGTCGTTGATCACACAGCCGGCTGAACGCATCAATATTACGCCCAGGATAAATACCAGCAAGACCGGCCAATCCGGCCAGCCAGCAGCGGCTATCCACAAGGCCCAGCCGGTGGGCCAGAGTAGAAGTAAAATGCCAATGGGACGATGCAGGCGGGTGAGATAGTAATACTCGATCGCACGCTCACGCACGTATTCCCAGTCGATGGCCTGCCAATATTCTTTCATAGGCTGGATTCTGCTACCTCGCTCCGGGTATTGCAATTGCCGATCCCCGGCAGAAATACTTCGTTAACCAGCAAAGGTTTTGCCGATAGATAAAACACCGAACGCCGACCCCAGATAGAAACCGGCGTTGAACCCAGTGCTTGAACCGCGCGGGTGAATACTCGCTGACCGGGACCAATACAGGCCACTTCAACCTCGTCACGAGACATGTTCGGATCGGCAAATAGCACCGCCCCTAACGGCCGGTTGCCAAGACAGGCCAGATGCCTTTCCGCCCCGCTGAGAGTCGAAATCGGAATCACGGTACGCGCATACACTACCGGGCGACCCTGACACAACAGGTAAACCTGGCGCACCAGCGCCATTCGATCCGATGACACGCCCAGACGCATCGCTTCATTGAGCATCGGCCGTTGCCAGCTTTGTTCCAGCAATTGAACCTGAAACTGATCCGGGCAGGCCAGCTGCAGGCGACGGGTGAGAGATCCCCGATCAAAGAGCCAGCTCGCCATCTCTACCGGCACCGCCTGAGAAAATAGGCGCGAGCGTACCCGCCACACGGGCTCATAAAGATGACGACCAAATCGATTCAAGACTTACCCCGGGCAAGCATGCCCTTTTCAACATTATATAAGGAAGGAAATTTTACACTGAAGCCGGGGGGGACAGAAGAGAAAACAGGATAAACAACATGGTCGGTACGCCTTCGGCCCGTGTAGATATACACGATTTCAATCGAACGGGGACGAGAGAATCAGCTGGGGTGGCTTCGGGCTTGTACGACTGAAGCCGTATCTACAAAAGCCGTAGCTCAAACAATATCATTAAAACGCCGCATCCAACCCGACCAGCGCATAGTTTTCACCCGTAAGATGGCCAGTATAATAAAGACCGGACTGCTCAATCTTTTTCTGGAAATCAGCATTCACTTCCAGCACCGCCTTGATATTACGCATAAAATAATATGACGCGGTGGCCGTGAGGCTGTTCATGTTAATGCCTTCGTAAACGGTATCGGTATTATCCAGATCACCGGCATCGGTAAAATTGTACAACAGGGAATAGGTCCAGCGATCACTATACACATAATCAACCCCGGCAAAAGCGCCAAACCAGCGATAATCCTGATTAACATCGATAAAACCCTGCCAGTCATTCCAGATGGCCTGGGCAAACCACCAGGTCTTGTCCCCCAGCTTGCCGGACAGATCCACGCCCCAGGCGTTTTTATCCGTATCCCGTGTGCCGCTGACCGTTCCCGCCGCACCTGTAGCATTTTTCTGTGAGCCAGCGTAATAGAACAGGCCCATATCCACCTCACCGGGAGCCGCACCCAGGCGGGCAAACAGAGCCTTGTCGGTATCATTATCAAACATATGATCCGGTCGCTTGTAGCCGGGGCTGTTGATGGTCAGGTTATTGCTAATGCCATTGCCATTGACCGCACCAAGATCCAGCCCCACCGGCCCCAGATCATAATTAAATACCAGCCCCCGATCATAGGTCAGCCCCGCCATTCGGTAGACCATAAAATCCTGAAAGCTCAGCCGTGTCTCTCTGGGAAACATTAAATCAGAAACCTGAAACTGCCCCAGCATCATCCCCACCTCAGAGCCGAACAGATCATCGTGGGAAAACCAGGCATCCTCGATAATCACCGTTCCGTTGTCGCCTTTTTCAGCAAAAATCCCGTAAAAATAATAACTTATGTGATCAGACAGGGGCGCACTGGAGAGCAGTTTAATTAAATACGGCCCCTGAATATCGGTCTTCGCCTGCTCACTGTCCCCATTTTCAACTGAAATCGAGCGGGCTTCCCGCTGCTGCACATAGGCCTGTGCACGAATCGCTAATGGCACCGAATCCGGCAGAGCAAGCATGTCATCCCCCGTGTTCACGGTTGAGTCTTTCCAGTTGGGCAGGCGATAATTGTTATCGACAAACTGTTGCCCGAACTCATTCAAGCGTGGAAAGGCCGCATGGCAGGCATTGCAACTCATTTTATATTTACGGGCAAACACCGGAATGGCCTCGGCATCCGCCGGGATCAGAAAGATAACCAGTGAAGACAACAACATGCTGAGCAGGAGCAATAAATTCAAGCCTCGCTGAAAGGTGAGCGGTAACTCAAAGGAGAGAGCGGCCTGAGTAGTGAGCTGATGTTGACAATTCATCGTAATTTCCTCCAATGATTACAAAAATGACAAGGAGCCTGGCCATCCATACTTAAAATAAAGGTTAACGGCTACGGTGTCTCCATAAATATTTTCTAAAACTTCAAAAAAACGTATGCTCTACCCTGTTCCCAAACTCGGCAGATAGAATAGACTCATCATTAATAAACTGTTAATAATGACTATACTTAAGTATAAGAATAATAGCGGAAAACCCACATTGCACCTATGCATGAATTTGAATCACATTTTGAACTGAATAACGCGCCTGAACTCAAGCGTTTTCTCGAGCTTGACGATGACGATATACATATTCTGACTAACTTACATAAGTACCTTAAAGAAGATCCCTCTTTTTTTGTCGAACAATTTTATGCTCATTTGCTTAAATTTGAATTCTCAGAATTTCTGATCCCTGATGAGGCCACCTTAACAAAATTAAAAAAATCACAAACTCAATATTTCACCTCCCTGACCTCAGGTGAATATGGTGAAGATTACCTGCGTGATCGATTTCAGGTTGGCCGTGCCCATCAGAAAATTGGACTCGAACCTCGCTGGTATATTGGCGCATACCGGAAATATCTTTCACTACTTATTCCACAAATCTCCCTCTATACCAAATCGAATGAGCACGACTGTTTACAGGCCATACAATCTATTCTTAAAGTCGTGTTTCTGGATATTGCCATCGCCATGGAATCCTATGTCGATAAAAATAGTGAAGCCATTGCCCGCCGAGCAGAACAGCTATCAACACTCAGCGAAATGGCGATTGCCGTAAATGCCACTCTCGGCGTAAATGAAACACTGAATGAAGTCATGAAATGCGCCATGAATATTGTCAAGGCACAAGCATCGACTATAGTCTTGTTTGATGTGGAAACACGCAGCTTCACTGAAAAATACAGCCGGGGTTTATCACCTCACTTTGTCAAGAACATGAGTTTTCGCCGGAATGGCCTGGCCGATGAAGTTTTTAACCATAGTAATTACATCCTCAGCAACGACCTGCCAGAAACAAAATACAAACTCAGTCAACTTGCACGAGAAGAAGGCATTGCCTCGTTTGTTTGCTTGCCACTGATCAGCCACAAACGCCGACTGGGTGTACAATATCTATATTTTCATCATCGCCAACAATTGTACGATGATGAATACGCACTATTAAGTACGCTTTCTCATATTGCCACTGGCGCGATCGGCAATGCTCATCTGCACACACGGGCAGTGACGCTTTCAATGACGGACAGTCTGACCAACCTGTTTAACCGGCGTGAATTTATGGTGCGAATAGAGCAGGAACTGTTACGCAGCAGTCACAGCAAAAAGCCGTTCTCAGTGATCATGGCGGACATCGATCACTTCAAAGATATAAACGATAACTATGGCCACCCTACTGGTGATATGGTATTGACCGAACTGGCACAAATATTTTTAAATATTACCCGCGACATTGATATTGTTGCGCGCTTCGGCGGCGAAGAATTTATATTTTTACTGCCCGGCATTGAAGGTGATATAGCCCTGCAAATTGCCGAGCGTATCCGTAAAACAGTGGAACAGTTACAGCTACATGGCAGTGATAAAAAACTGTTCGATGTCCGCATCAGCATGGGGATTTCCTGCTACCCAAAATGTGCACAAGATGAAGACAACCTGGTTAAAAATGCAGATGCGGCACTTTATGCCGCAAAGAATCGGGGACGAAATCAGACCGTACTTTTTTCTGAAATTACCACACAAAATAACTTGTAGATACTCGATTTCAATCGAACAGATGCGAATGACGATGTTGGGGAACTTCGAGGTTGTACGACTGAAGTCGTACCTACAATCAGCTTTGTAGGGTGGCATCAAGGCTATAAGAAGTTACAACAATTCAATATGAAGAGCATGGCTTCGTCAGCATAATGGAACAGCAGAGCCTTTTTAAATCTCACCCCCTGAGGCGATGGTTTACCTATTAATCGTTGCATAAGTATTTGCACTATAACCCCTTCTCCCTCTGGGCTGTC
>CAZNRP010000050.1:0-21360 GCA_964575555.1 uncultured Thiohalophilus sp.
CGTAGAACGTACAGTGAATAATGTTTGTCCTTCGACAGGCTTCCTTCGACAGGCTCAGGATGAACGGTTTACCAACGTGGTGAACGGTTGTTCTAAAAGTGTACTGGTATTTGGGATCGCTATTTAGCAAGCGGTGGGAAGCTGAACTTAAAAGAGGTTTAAAAAATAGCCCCGCAGATGCGGGGCTATTTGATTTCTGTGAAGTCTACCTGAAGCGATAATTCACAGTGTTTTAGCAGAGCTTAAGGGTTTATATATTTGTAACCCTGATGTTCAAAATCAAGTATGGCAACTGCACCGGACGGCACCATTTTTACGCCGGGTAATAAATCACTGCTCACCCAGCCATTACCACGCATGGTGTTCTGACACATGTAAACTTTAACGCCGCGTTCAACCAGTGACACGGTTAGTGCGCCGGTAGGATTACCTGTTGTGACACCGTATGTGCGGTTGTAGGCTTCATCCGTCAGTAACCAGCGGCCACCGCCAGAATAACCAATGGCAATGACTTCAAAGTCCTTATTGATTTCCATGCCATAAATTGACTCATAGTTATTAACACTATTGCGCGTGACATGCACCTGCTGGCCAAGTTTCTTTTTCTTATTGATGCCGGCAGAATTCCAGGCAAATACGTCTTTGATTTCAGTGCGTACCTGCGAGCAGGTGGTGTTGAGGCTAGTGCCATGACCAAATTGCTTGTCCATGTTGATAATGGCCTGGGCGGGACAGGGTAATAGCGTATCGTTGTCATCGTCGTCAGGTGATGCAAATGATATGTTAGTTAAGCTGCTTGCGAGTAGAAATAAAACATACTTGTTAATTTTCATAGTGTTTTTCCTTAATTGTTAGAATTATTTGTTGGACTTCACTTTTGTTCAGCCTAACCTACCAGGAAAATGTTTAACCGTAGGTTGGGTTGAGCAATAGCGAAGCCCAACAGCAGGTTAGTAAGGGGCTAAATCTTCTCGCGCACCAAACATGGATTGAATCATCGGGAAGCCCAGGGTCGGACGCAAGTCCGGCAGAGGGCGTAGCAGAGTGATTCGATTTTGCTCTGGATTAGCATCGGTAGTTTGCAGATACTGAGCAACAGCGTTGACAACCGTCAGACCTGAACCATCCGCTTCCTTCATTTGTATAACGTTCTTTGCCGGTACCTTGTTGATGCGGTTAGGTTCGGAATCATAATTGTAACCCGCCATGGTATAGGTCTTGTCTACATCCAGAGGCTCCCAGGTACCGGTTGTGCGATTATAGATTTCAATATTAGTCGCACGATTGCCCAGGGTCTGGTAGGGGTCGAGGTCATAACGCATACCACTCCAGCCAAACAACCAGCCACCACCCCATTTGGCAACATCGGGGTTCAATGAGCCATCGGCAGGTTTTTCAATCGTGCCCTTGATCTGCTTGCCGGTGACTTCACCATAAGCGAGGTAAGGACCAATGGGTACAAAGTGATAAACTTCACCCAGGGTGACCGGGCCGGCCGCAACGGTGGTGCCATAACGGAAACCCCGGATCACACCAAGATCAGCTCCGGTGACTTCACGGAACACATCAGCCAGAAAATCATGCGAGGTACCTTCGACCACACCCGGCATATTTTCATGGGCAAAGTTGGAGCGATGCAAGTCAACCGATGCAGTACCAATGACGGTATCCAGTGGCTGGCTCAGGGTCGTGCCATTGAGTGGATTGACATGGGGAACAAAGGTATCGCCATAAAATGGAGCCTGAATTTTGGCGACCATTTTAGCCATCATTTTGTCTTCTTTAATGCGCGTATCAATGGCGTGTTGTTTCCATTCAATATCGACCAGTTTGCCGTTTTTGAATTCAACTTCCATTTCACCGATGTTAGATCCGTCCATGCCTTCGGCGACTAATACTGTGCCGTTACTATTGCGAATCATTTTCGGTGTTTCTTCATGCATATCTGAAGAGAAGACGATGTCAACGCCGGGAACTGCTTCTGTCAGACGATAGTTGTTGGCCAGATTAAGCTCTGAAATCATGACCACCAGGTCGACTTTATAAACATTACGCATCAAGGGTACGAGTTCAGCAATTTCTGCATCACCTTTGCTGAAGCCAAAGCCATTGACAACTTCAGCGCCGATGACTTTGGGGCCACGTTCAGTGGTAAAGCCAATGAAGCCGATTTTAATGCCGGCGATTTCCTTGATCCAGTAGGAAGGTAATACACGTTGGCCGACCTTGTCTGCATAAGGTGCGCCGGTGTAGTAAAGGTTGGAGGCAATGGCATTCCAGTTCGTGCCTGGATTGTTGCCGGTAAATAATTCATGGAAGCGTTCAGTGCCATAAACATATTCCCAGTTGCCCGGAGCAAATACATCCACGCCAAATTTATTAATGGGATCGATTAATGCCTGGCCGCGAGTGAACAGGGCCTCGGCAGAACCATGAATAGTATCGCCAGTCATAATGGTCAGACTGTGGTCGGCATGTTTACGGATTTTCTTTACCTGAGTATAAATCCGGGCCAGTCCCCCTTCCATCAGTCCATTGCTGTCGCTACGGACATTGACCCGTGCATCCATATGGCCGTGTATATCACCAATATGAATGAGAGTAATTTCTACTTCATCTTCTTCATCTTTATTATCGTTATCTTTTTCACTGGCCAGTGCAAAATTGACTGATGACAGAGCCAGTGTTGAACTTAGTAGAAAAGAGAAAAATCGTTTCTTTTCATTTATCATTTTCATGGCATATATCCTTAAAAATATTATCGATTATAGTCATACAACATATCCGGGTTGCTTAATACTGATCACCATTAGCGATCAACAGGTAAAGACACGGGTAGGTTAGATTTATTCCACATAAGAAAATATAAATATGCAGACGATTTTTTTGACTATTTTATAGATTGTTTTTTGAGCAATTTGCGGAGAATCGTTGTGCTTTATTGATTATGGATTGCTGATCTTTATTGTGCGTGCAGTGGCTGATTCAATTGTTGTATTTTCAGTTAGCAGGTAAATTTTAAAGTCTGGGTTGAGGATCTCGGTCGAACTGTTTTTATTGTCTGCAATGATGCTTGCGCTAAACCGGAAGTGGGGAGATTTGAATTTATTAAGATAGTTGAGATCTTTGAAAATAATGATGGCTTTAAATGAATGTTTACGCCAGCGTTGTCCAAGATCAAATTGACTGATCCTGATTCGATGATAAATGTTTTCTGAAAAGGAAATAAGCCAGCCGTTAGTATGCTCTGTATTTTCATGATTCCAGTTTATGATGGCATAACCCGGTGATATTTTTAGTTCCTGTTTGATGTCGGCTCTGGCGGCTATAAAATTATTAAGAATATGTTGCAGTTCGTGTTTATCCTGCTGTTGTGGTGATTCTATTGCGGCATGGCAAAGGCTGATTGATAGTACAAACGGGAAAACAAATAAGGTAAAAAATGATGAATATTGTTTAATCATGATTTTCCTTCATTTCTCCGGATTTAAAGTCCCACTGTTTGCAGTAATGCCTATTATGGTTGTGGCTTTAGCTGCATATGTTTACTTAATGGCTGGGATGTTATATTTCAGATTTCACTTCACGGGTATAAATGTCACGCAGGCGACTGACACTCAGGCCGGCTTCATCCGCCTGTTGCAAGGCATGGTTTAAGCGCAAGGGGGCCGAGCGTCCCATACATTTGTGTTTTAAATCACCATTAATGGCTTCGACCATGGCATCGATTAATTGCTCACGATCAAATTGATGCCCGGTGAGCCGTTCCTGAATGTCGATAACATTGTTCGCCACTTCGCGTGCCAGATCCTGGTAGTCGTCCCACATGTCTTTTACCGTTTCCGCTTTGAAGCGGCTGATAACCAGCCCGGTAATATTGGTGGTAAGGATATAAACATTCTTGCGCACCAGCTCAAATTCCAGCTGATCCTCAGTTGTTAGTTCCCAGCTGGGAATAGACAATGTTGCCAGTGCCTTTATAAGGAGTGGTGCATGAGGGCCATGTACCGGTGAGGGAACGAGAATTTTATAGTCAGTGCCTTTTTTCTTTTCGAACCAGACAGAAATAACCGTGGGTGGTTTGGCCAACTTGAGTGACTGCCAGTCTCGGGGTAATAATTCGTTTTGTAATAGAGCCAGGCATGAGCGCCATTGTTCGGGGATGTCTTTTAATACCGCCTGTAGATCATTTTCACTTACGCCGATCAGTACCAGCGAAGGCTCGGGGATTTGCTTGGCGAGTGCCAGCATGTCGCTGTCCCGGTTGACCGGGTAGACGGGATAACCGCAACGGAGCAGGGCGCGACTAAAGACACTGGCCATTTCACCGAGGCCGATGATAATAACCGGATTTTGCATAAGGGCTTCCTTTTGTGATTTTATTTTGTACTGATCTGGATCAGACTATTTTTCTTCAGTTTATGATGTGTGTTTTGTTCAATATTAAGTGACTTGATCATACACCTTGGGAATGATGTTTCATAAACTCTCTATGCACATGATTTAAATTAGGTTTTGATTAACTAAATCTATATTCATTGTAAAAATAATTTTAAAATATGCTGATACTCTAATTTAATAAGTTATTATAAATTAACTGGTTAGCTTAATTATAAGAGTTAGTCTAATATAAATAACCTGAAGTTATTAAGCATATACATACCCGGATAAAGAGACACAATTAGCACCTGCTGAAAAAGGGCGTAGGATTCGGACTACTTTAAATCTGTTTGGGGGGTTGTTTATGTCTTCTGGGATGATGTTTGCACTAGGTGCATCAATTTTTGCCATTCTATATGGTGTGGTATCCATTTCTAAAATCATGTCGCTATCGATGGGCAATGATGAAATGAAACGTATTGCGTTAGCGATACAGGATGGGGCGTCGGCGTACTTAAAACGTCAGTATCAGACGATTGCAATTGTGGGCGTGGTTTTGACTATAGCCATTTTTGTGGCGCTGGGTCTTTATTCTGCTATTGGTTTTGTCATTGGCGCAGTGTTCTCCGGTTTAACCGGTTTTATTGGCATGAATGTTTCAGTTCGTTCTAATTCAAGAACAGCAGAAGCGGCTAAAAACGGTATCAATGCCGCTTTCCAGGTTGCTTTCCGTGGTGGTGCTATTACCGGCATGTTGGTCGTGGGTCTGGCGCTGTTGGGCGTTGCCGGCTATTACGCCATTCTCACCGAAATGCTGGGTGTTGAGACCAAAGAAGCCTTGCATGCTCTGGTTGCTTTGGCCTTTGGTGGTTCACTGATTTCAATTTTTGCACGTCTTGGCGGCGGTATCTTTACCAAGGGTGCGGATGTGGGTGCGGATATCGTCGGTAAGGTTGAAGCGGGTATACCTGAAGATGATCCACGCAACCCTGCGGTTATTGCTGATAATGTCGGTGACAACGTGGGTGATTGCGCCGGTATGGCGGCTGATTTATTTGAAACTTATGCGGTAACGATTGTTGCCACCATGCTGCTTGGTGGCTTGCTTATCAGTGGTGATAGTGGTGATGCTGTTTTATATCCCCTGGTGCTTGGTGGTGCATCCATTATTGCTTCGGTTATTGGTACCTTCTTCGTTAAGGTAAATGATGGCGGCAAAATCATGAACGCCCTGTATCGTGGTGTGATTGTTTCGGGTGTGCTGGCAGCCGTTGCCTTCTACTTCATTACCAATTCTATGATGGCTGATGTCAACATCGCTCTCGATAATGGTACTACAGCCGGTGCGATGGAACTTTTCTATGCCACGCTAATCGGTTTGGTGCTCACGGCGGCGATGGTTCTTATTACCGAATACTACACCGCAACGGAATACAGCCCGGTTCGTGATATTGCCAAAGCTTCATTGACCGGTGACGGTACTAACGTGATTGCTGGTCTGGGTGTCTCCATGAAATCCACTGCTGCGCCTGTACTGGCTGTGTGTGCTTCCATCTGGGGTTCCTACGAGTTAGCGGGTCTGTACGGTATTGCGATTGCGGCGACTTCAATGTTGTCGATGACCGGTATGATTGTGGCACTCGATGCCTACGGTCCGATTACCGATAACGCCGGTGGTATTGCGGAAATGGCTGAATTGCCTGAAGAGATTCGTAATATTACTGATCCACTGGATGCCGTAGGTAATACCACTAAAGCGGTTACAAAGGGTTATGCGATTGGTTCAGCTGGTCTTGCCGCTTTGGTTCTGTTTGCTGATTACACGCATACGCTGACCGCTAACGGTATTAACATTTCGTTCGACCTGTCTAATCACATGGTCATCATTGGTTTGTTCATCGGTGGTATGGTGCCTTACCTCTTTGGTGCGATGGCAATGGAAGCGGTAGGTCGTGCAGCCGGTGGTATCGTGAATGAAGTCCGTCGTCAGTTCAAGGAAATGCCGGGCATTATGGATCGCACACAGAAGCCTGATTACTCCAGGGCGGTTGATATGTTGACCAAGGCCGCGATTAAGGAAATGATGATTCCTTCACTGCTGCCAATTGGTGTGCCGATTGCCGTGGGTCTGTTACTTGGCCCGGCTGCACTGGGTGGACTGCTGATTGGTACTATCATTACCGGTATTTTCATCGCGATTTCCATGACCACCGGTGGTGGTGCCTGGGATAACGCCAAGAAATATATCGAAGATGGTAATTTCGGTGGCAAGGGTTCCGCTGCACATAAAGCCGCGGTGACGGGTGATACTGTTGGTGATCCCTACAAGGATACCGCCGGTCCGGCCATTAACCCACTGATCAAGATTATGAACATTGTAGCCTTGATGATCGTACCGATCTTACCTCCTATTTAACAGGTACAGGTGAAGAGGGGCGAGTGACGAGGAAAATCCTTGTTACCCGCCCCTTTTTTTATGTCACAACATAAAGCCTCAGTGATCCGCTATTCAGAGGTAAGTACAGGTGCGGCTGTAGGTTCGACTTAGTCGTACCTACAGAACCTACGCGGCAAGCTGCGGCAATTAAGCCTTGCTGTCCTCTATGGCTAATGAATGTCCTGTATTCGCATTTATTATTTTGATCGTTATTTCATGAGGATAACTCAAGTTTAAAATAATAGGCTTTTCAGCAGAATTTGTGGGTTGCCACCGACAACACCCTCTCCCGGAGGGCTGTCTCTTGATCACATTTTGCCACTATATTTAATCTCGTTCCCATGCTCTGCGTAGGAATGCATACGGTGGTGACAGGATGATGCGAGATATGGATTCCCACGGAGACCATGGGATCAGAAAAACCAGAAAAAAGTGAAGTTTTTATCGATTTGCTACCGTTCTAATCCTAACTTCTAGAAAACGTTCAATATTTGTGTATAAGAGACAGCCCGGAGGGAGAGGGGTGTTCGTTACAGATCGATTCATGATCCATGCTCCTGTGTATTTTTGGAAGCCAAACTAAATGGTACTCAAAAAATGCACCCATCTTACTATGTTAATCCATCACAACATCAACAACTTACAATGTCTCTGCAACAATTTATACCCACAAATTCTGCTGAAGAGCCAGGGATTTAATACCAAAGCAAAACTGACTATCAGAAAAGCCTATGGATTTCGGACCTTTCATGCCGCTGAAATGGCGCTATACCACACCTTAGGCGCATTACCCGAACCCATATCAACCCACAAATTCTGCTGAAGAGCCAATATATTAAAGGGATCTTAATTTATTTAGCTTAGTTAAGCCGCCCTGAGGACTTAAATAGATCCGGCCATTTGTTGAGCAGAGGAGATAATAAGTCAGTGGGGGCAACGCTTTTAACGAGAGGACTTATTTCGGACTTCTTTTCTTTTCCATAATATTTCTTTGCCGTTTTCTACTCGTGCCAGCACCCGGGCAATGACAAACAATAAATCAGACAGGCGATTCAGGTAGATGATGGTGGTGGGATTTATGTCGGTTTCTTTAGCGAGACTAATGGTGCGACGTTCGGCGCGTCGACAAATGCTGCGTGCAAGATGACAATGGGAGGTGGCGTGGCCACCGGCAGGCAGAATGAATTCTTTTAAGGCCGGTAAGTCAGCATTAAAAGTATCGAGTAGATCTTCCAGTTGAGTGGTATCATCGATCTGTAATGTTTTATAACCCGGCACACAGAGTTCTCCACCCAGATCAAACAGATCATGTTGAATGTTCTCAAGGCAGCTACGAATGTTTTCCGGTAGTGAATGTGCGAGAATCATACCGATAACGCTGTTAAGCTCATCGACGGTGCCAAAAGCTTCAACTCGTAGACAGTCTTTGGCGACTCGAGAGCCATCCCCAAGACCGGTTTCACCTTTGTCTCCAGTACGGGTATATATTTTTGATAAACGGTGGCCCATAAGTTTTACCCCTCAGAGAGTCGATAGTGCTGGCGGTGATGGAGTATGCCCCGTTTTTTTTATATTTAAACCGTATTTCATGGGGATGTATCAGGTTTTATGCTGCAAAATGCAAACTATAATATACCTCAAACAAGAAATCTTTAAGTCTCGACGGCTTTGCCTTATCCACTATTTTGGTTAAAATCATCGACTGGGTACGCTGCAGATGCTTTAGTAGCAGGATTTGTGGCCGATAAATCTGTTGATAAATGGAGGTTTTCCCTGATATCAGGTGAATATTGCGACAGTAAGATGCAGAAAATTATAGTTTTAAATTCAAAAGGCGGCTGTGGTAAAACAACTATTGCCACCAATCTGGCCAGTTTGTATGCACAACAGGACTTTGTCACGGCACTGATGGATTATGATCCACAGGGTTCCAGCATGCGCTGGTTGAGCCTGCGGCCACAGGATGATAAGAAAATATACGGGGTTCAGGCACACCGCCAGCCTGGTTCCGCCCAAACCCGTGCCTTCCAGTTACGTTTGCCTCACACCACTGAGCGGGTTGTCATTGATGCTCCGGCCGGTGTGAGTGGGCAGGCACTGGTGGACTTTATTTGTCAGGTTAATGTCTTGCTGATTCCGGTGTTGCCATCTCCCATTGATATTCATGCGGCCACGACTTTTATAAAAGAACTCCTGCTGGTAGGAAAAATTCGCAGCCATGGGGTACGGGTCGGGGTACTGGCTAATCGCACCCGTAAAAATACGCGGGTTTATCAGTCGTTGGAACGCTTTCTCACCAGCTTAAAGCTGCCACTCATCGCCAGCTTGCGGGATACTCAGCACTATGTGCATGCGGCAGAGCGGGGAATTGGTGTTCATGAGTTGTGGGATAAGCGTGCCGAGCAGGATAGACTGCAATGGCAGCAGATCATGACCTGGCTGGAAGACAACCGGGCCATGATTGCCAAGCACCAGCGGCATGTTCCCTAATATTTTGTAGATACGGCTTCAGCCGTACAAGTGGGTATGTAGCTGGGTTGTATGTGTACGACTGAAGTCGCAGCACCTACAGTCGCACCTTGTATCTACAATAACGGTCACCCTGTCCGCATACGGCGGGGATGACTTAACTCAGCCTTTGGGATTGAGTGTGATAATGCGCTCTGTTTTAAGGCTAAGTATCGGCCAGTCACAGGCGGCTGCATGGTCGGCCAGGGTTTCATCAGGATCAACGGCAACGGGATGACTCACCTGCTCCAGCAGGGGCAAGTCATTGTGAGAGTCACTGTAGAACCAGCTTCCAGCCAGATTTTGGCCATTTTGTTTTAACCAATCCCGTAACCGGTTGACTTTACCTTCACGAAAAGAAGGGGTTCCCGCTACCTTGCCGGTGTAGCGTTCATTCTGAATTTCAGCTGTGGTGGCAATAATATCGTCCATGCCCAGTTCGTGGGCGATGGGAGTGGTGATGAAATCGTTGGTGGCGGTGATAATGAGTAAATAATCCCCGTTTTCGCGGTGTTTTTCCACCAGCTGTCGGGCCGAATCCGTAATTAAGGGGCGGATAACCGTGGCCATGAATTTATCATGCAGGGTGCTCAGGGTTGCCATACTATGCTGGCTTAAGGGATTCAGGCTGAAGCTCAGGAATTCCATAATATCCAGAGTGCCAGCCTTATATTCATCATAAAATCGTTGATTTTCAAGCTCATAAGAGTTGGCATCCACCAGACCTTCCGTACTGAGAAAGCGCCCCCAGAGGTAGTCACTGTCACCATTTAAGAGGGTATTATCCAGGTCAAATATCGCAAGTGCCACGATTGTTCTCTATGCTTATTAGAAAGAGAGGCATGATAACGCAAATTCAGCCGGGATGGGCTGCGGGCAGATGAAGAAATACCCCATATTTTCAGCCGGATCGCCAGCCCTCTTAAAATTGAGAAACTGGATTTGCCGCACTCCCAGCAGTGTGAAACAATCTAATTTCAGAATGAAGGATAGTGTGCAAGTGATTGATATAGAAGGCTACCGCCCAAACGTTGGAATTATATTATGTAACCCTGATGGGCAGTTGTTCTGGGCGCGTCGTATAGGCGAGGATGGCTGGCAGTTTCCCCAGGGTGGGATTCAGCAGGATGAATCGCCGGAGCAGGCTTTGTATCGGGAGCTGGAAGAGGAAGTTGGACTAAAAGCCGAAGATGTGGAGCTGCTGGGTTGCACTCACGAATGGTTGCGTTATCGGCTTCCCCGGCACATGTGTCGCCGCCAGAAGCAGAATCGTGGTTTTATCGGTCAAAAACAAATCTGGTTTTTACTCAAACTGACGGCTAACGAAAGCCGGGTTTGTCTGGACACCTCGACAGAACCGGAATTTGATCACTGGCGCTGGGTATCACCTGAGGTGACAGTTAAAGAAGTGATTAATTTTAAGCGTGCCGTTTATCTACAGGCGCTGGAAGAACTTATGCCCATGATTAACTGTTCACCTCTATTTATTGCCCATCACTGATAGCCGCAGGTGTTCACTCTTTGCTGAGTGGCTGCCTCCATTAGCTGAGTATATTCATGCTTGAAACCTTAAGACGACTTGTACAGGAAGTAAACCAGGCGCGTAATCTTGAGCAGGCTTTATCGATCATCGTTCACGCTGTGAAGTCGATTATGGATGTGGGTGTCTGTTCCGTATATTTACGTGACGGTAGCAGTGGCTTTGTACTGATGGCCACTGATGGCCTGGAAGAAAAAGCGGTCGGCAAGGTACATCTGCAGGAAGGTGAAGGGCTGATCAGCCTGGTGGCCGCTCGTGCGGAACCGATTAATTTGCGCAGCGCTTTAGCCCATCCCAAATATCATTACTTCCCTGAAACGGGCGAAGAATCATATCATGCCTTTCTGGGCGTGCCGATCATTCACCACCGCAAAGTGGTGGGAGTGCTGGTGGTGCAGGATCATGCGGCACAGAGTTTCAATGAAGAAAGTGAAACCTTCATGATCACCGTGGCCGCCCAGCTGGCCGGTGCGATTGCTCATGCCGAAATCAGTGGTGAGATTGAGGGTCATAATAAAGCGGAAACCATCATTGATTCACGACCCATATCCGGTTTGCCGGGAGCAGCCGGTGTGGCAATGGGAACGGCACGAGTGGTCTATCCACTGGCCGATATTGCTGCCGTACCGGATCGGCTGATTAATGATATTCCGGCTGAGCTGGAAAAGTTTGAGAAAGCTCTGAGCGCCGTGCGTCAGGAATTACGTATCATGTCCAGGCGGCTTGAAGATAAATTGCCTACGCAGGAACATGCACTGTTCGATGCCTATCTGTTGATGCTGGAGAGTGATTCGATTACCGATGGTATCCGCGCCGGTATCGAACGGGGAAACTGGGCGGCAGGCTCTCTGCGAGATGTTATTCAGGAACATGAACAGGTTTTCCAGGAAATGGAAGACAGCTATATGCGTGAGCGGGGTGATGACGTGCGTGATCTGGGTCGACGTATTCTCATGCACCTGCAACAGGACACCCCGGCCGATACCGATTTCAGCGAAAACACGGTTTTAGTCAGTGAAGAGGTTACTCCTTCGATGCTGGCCGATATGCCCATGGACAAGATCAGTGGTGTGGTTTCGGTACGAGGCTCGCGCACCTCACATGTTGCAATTCTAGCACGGGCGCTCGGATTACCCACGGTAATGGGCGCGGCGGATTTGCCGGTACGCCACATTGATGGGCGTGAGGTCATCGTTGATGGCTATAGTGGTCGAGTGTATATCTCTCCGTCGGAAACGGTGCGCCGGGAATACAGAGAGT
The DNA here is from genome assembly GCA_964575555.1 of uncultured Thiohalophilus sp. Lineage (GTDB taxonomy): Bacteria > Pseudomonadota > Gammaproteobacteria > UBA6429 > Thiohalophilaceae > JAADGZ01. Next base: position 12,126 of record CAZNRP010000050.1, read on the forward strand.
TACTGAATCAGGAACTGGAGCTTTCAGAAGAACTGCTTAGTCAGAAAGGCCTGCCCTCGGAAACCCTCGATGGTGAAAAAATCCACCTGTATGTAAACACTGGCTTGCTGGCCGATATGACACCCACACAGGAAAGTGGAGCTGAAGGTATTGGTCTTTACCGCACCGAGTTTCCCTTTATGATCCGCCAGCGTTTTCCCGGTGAGGAGGAGCAACGGGTTATCTACCGGCAGGTATTAGGATCCTTTGCCCCTGATCCGGTTGTCCTGAGGACACTGGATGTGGGTGGTGATAAGTCTCTGCCTTATTTTCCGATTGAAGAGGAAAACCCATTTCTTGGCTGGCGCGGCATTCGTATCACCCTGGATCACCCTGAAATATTTCTGGTACAAATTCGAGCTATGCTGCGTGCCAGTGTCGGGCTGGATAACTTGAATATTTTATTGCCAATGATCAGCGATGTTGGCGAGTTGATTGATTCACTTAATCTGATTCATCAGGCTTATGGTGAATTGCTTGAGGAAGGTGAAAAAATAGTGATGCCGCGTATTGGAGTTATGATTGAAGTGCCATCGGCCGTTTATCAGGCCGGGAGTCTGGCACGACGGGTGGATTATCTTTCTATTGGCACCAATGATCTTACCCAATATTTATTGGCTGTCGATCGTAATAATGCCCGGGTTGCCGCGTTGTATGATTCCCTGCATCCTGCGGTGATTCGCGCCATGATGCAAGTGGTGGAAAGTGCTCGTGTGTATGATAAGCCGGTGAGCGTGTGTGGCGAAATGGCAGGTGATCCGGCGGCAGCGATCCTGCTGGTGGGTATGGGCATTGAAAGCCTGAGCATGAGTGTGGCCAGCCTGCCACGCATTAAATGGGTAGTGCGTAATCTCAGTAGTGAACGGGCGGCTGAAATTCTAAGTGCGGTGCTGATAATGGAAGATCCACATAGCATACGTGCTTACTTGCATGAACAGCTGGAACAGGCTGGATTGGGGGGGCTGATCCGCGCAGGTAAATGAGGCTTTAACTCCCCGTCTACTTGCGGCGGGGGGATTCATTCTCAGGCGCTGCGGCTTTGCGGGGTATGCCGTTCTATTTGCATCAAAAGCTCGGCGGCATTGAAGGGTTGAATAATAAAATCAGTTGCACCGGCATCAAGACCTGATTTTACGAAGTTCATTTCTTCCTGTTCGGCCAGCAGCAGTATAGGAACATCTTTCCACTCAGCCAGTTTGCGGATGCTACGAATAATGCTGCAGTCATGATCCTTAAGGAAACAGACATCAAGAAACACCGCTCGTACAGGGGTCATGGTTTGAATCATGTCATATGTGGTTTTACTGCTTTCTGAGGTGACGACTTCAAAGCCCTCACGAGTGAGCATGTAATTCAGGAGATAGGCTGTGTGGGCATCTTTCTCGATGATGAGCAGGTTTTTTAGTGCATATTCTACGGGCATTCAACAACTTACCTTGGCTGACGAAACTACGAATTGCTTGGAATGATTTATCGGCGCAGCCGGGCAGGGGCTTTAGATAAATAGCTATCCAAACTGGCTTGACATCGGTAAATGTGATGCTCATTGCGGTTCTTATTGTGGTATTTTTACTCGGCCTTATAATTAGTATTAGGCGTTTTGTCCCTTGTTGGTATGGTTTCAGCTGCACCTGTAGTAGGGCGGGTTTGAACCCGCAGGCGGAAACAGATTAAGCCGTCCTGTGAATCCGATCCATATAGCTATTTGAGTAATAAGCATGACATTAATAAAACAAATAAAATGGGGCGTCGCTATTCTCCTACTGCCAGTACTCAGCGCACTAGCGGCAGGTTTTTCTTACCCGCCTGAGCTGACAGCTGAGCTGCTTAAAGCTTATCATTCACAACCCTCCGGCTATCAACCGCGCACGTCACACCTGTGTGCTGATCGTCCCTGCTATATCAATCGCCTGATTCGAGAAGCCTCCCCCTATTTATTGCAGCATGCCCATAATCCGGTGGACTGGCATGCATGGGGTGAAGAAGCCTTTGCCAGAGCGCGGCGTGAAAATAAACCTATTTTTTTATCGATCGGTTATGCCGCTTGTCACTGGTGTCATGTGATGGAAGTGGAATCCTTTGACAATATTGAGACCGCTAGAATCCTGAATGAAAATTTCATCGCCATCAAGGTAGATCGCGAACGCCGTCCTGACGTGGATGATTTTTTTGCCAGTGTGGTGATGAATTTTCAGGGTCAGCAGGGTTGGCCCATGTCAGTGTTTTTAACACCTGAAGGCAAGCCGATTTCTGGCGGCAATTATTATCCGCAAGCAGAATTCCGCGAATTGTTAATACAATTGCAAAGTGACTGGAAAAAAGAAGAAGGTAAACTCCGCCAGCAGGCAGATAAGCTTATGCAGCAACTTCAGGAAAATGCCATAAAAGCCAGATCGACCGCGGCGCTTGATGATGATTTGCGGCGGCAGACACTGAGAAATATTTACAGTATTTTTGACAGCTATCAGGGTGGTTTTGGTGAAGCGACCAAATTTCCCCGCGAACCCTGGTTGTTTCTTTTTCTTGATGACAGCTATGACACAGCAGAAAACAGTGACTCTTCGACCGTGTTACGTACTAGTCTGACCCGGATGGCGCTGGGCGGTATTTATGATCAGCTGGGTGGCGGCTTTCATCGCTATACCGTTGATCCCAATTGGACCACGCCACATTTTGAGAAAATGCTTTATAACCAGGCCATGCTGCTGCGCCTGTATTTACAGGCTGACAGCTTGCAACCGGATTTACTTTACCGGCGAGTGGTCGAGCAAACTTCAGACTTCCTGCTGGCTGAAATGCAGGCGACCAATGGCGGCTTTTATGCCAGTCTGGATGCCGACAGTGAAGGCGAAGAGGGGCGCTATTATCTCTGGCGTGGTGAAGAATTTAAAAAAACACTAAGCAATGAAGATAGCCGCTTTGCCGCAGAAATTTATGATGTGGATGAATATGGTGAAGTGGCAGGGGCCAATGTTTTATATTTACAGGAGTTGCCACAGGATCGGGACTTGCAACGGCTGGATAGTATTCGCCGTCAATTAAAACAGGCGCGGGATCAACGTGTGCGTCCAGCTCGTGATGAAAAAATTATAATGAGTTGGAACGGGTTGGCAATCACCGCTTTAGCCGAAGCTGCGCGACATATTGAACAACCGAAATATCTCGATGCTGCGGTCAGGGCCGCCGATTTTATCTGGACTGAAATGCAGGATGAAATCGGTTTTCACCGGATCTATTTTAATCGCAAGGCCGCCGAGCCAGCACAACTGAAGGATTATGCTTTTTATCTACAGGCCCTGGTCACACTGTATGATATTCAGCGAGATAAAAAATGGTTATCACGGGCAGAAAAAATAGCCGCGATCATGCAGCGGGATTTTGCTGACGATAAGGAAGGCGGATTTTTTCAGACCACTAAAAATATGAAGGCACCGGTACTATTGCGTCCGAAACTAGCCTATGACGACACCCTGCCGGCGGGTAATGCGATTGCCGCGCAAATGCTTATTCGTCTGGCACGCAGAACGGAGCAGTCTGCGTATGAAAAGCAGGCACGAATGTTACTATCCAGTTTTACCGCTGATGTGCTCGACGTGCCCAGTGCACATTCGGGCTTATTGATAGCGGCACATGAAATCAGTAAAGGTAAGCAGTCACTACCCCGGTATGCTGCACGCGGCCATATTTACATTGATGCGGTGGTTCAGATGGAGGATAAAAATCGCTACCGATTACAGCTTAATTTGCAAATAGATGAAGGCTGGCACATTAATGCTCATGTGCCACTGGAAGACTATTTAATACCGACTCAGATTTCGATAGCCACAGACTCAGCGTGGAAACTGGACAAGCCTGACTACCCGCCAGCCGAACAGGTCAGGCTGGGTTTCAGTGAGCGTCCTCTGGCCCTGTATCAGGGCAAGGTAGCAATAAATGCGAGCCTGCTTCGCACTTCAACTAAAAGCAATCCAGAGATACAATTACATCTGCAAGCCTGTAATAATAGCCTGTGTCTGCCGCCTGAAACACTGAAGCTTTATCCGCGGCAGTCTCGTATAAAATAGCTTTCAGGAAAAGAGAAATGAATGAAGAAAAATTAATTGAGCGACTGGTAGATGTCAGCCTGAATACGGCCCGAGCCATGCTGGATGAATACAAGCTGGTGATTCCTTTTGGTACTCGCGTATTTAAAAATGATGATGACGTAAAAATGAATTGCCCGGCGGATAAAAATAGAGAAGCTGACTGGAATGAGCAGATTGAACTGGTGGTAAGCGAGTTAAAGGACTTTGTGAAAAATGAAGAAGTCTTTGCCACGGCGCTGGTCACCAGTTTAGAAGCCGAAGCCGAAATGGGCATCGGCCTGCAGGTGGAAACAGAAATGTCATCTGTGCTATTTATCTACCCATATCGTAAAGAAGATGATAAATGGGTCTTTGATGAAGCCATTCAAACGGAACAACTTTTAATGAGCGTTTATTCTAACTCAGTCACTTAATGTTACAGTGATATTGACGATGAAAGTAGGGAAATAAAAATGGAACAGTCAGAAAACCAGAATAGCGGTGTACATATCTCGCCCTGGGAAAAATCTTTCGACAAGGTTATTACACCGTTCGAAGAGTTTATTCATCGTCAGACCACCAGTGGCATGTTGCTGATGGCTACAGCGATACTTGCATTAATACTTGCTAATAGTGCCTTAGCTGGTTTTTATGCGGATCTCCAGCATTTGATGATCAGTATTAGCATTGGCAGCTGGAGTCTGGAAAAATCTTTGCATCATTGGGTCAATGATGGGCTTATGGCATTGTTTTTCTTTGTCGTGGGTCTGGAACTCAAACGGGAAATTCTGGTAGGTGAATTGGCTGACTTGCGTAAGGCATCTTTGCCCATGATTGCCGCGATTGGTGGAATGATTGTGCCGGCACTTATTTATCTGCTTTTTAATCCGGATGGTGAAGCGGCGCGGGGTTGGGGTATTCCGATGGCAACCGACATTGCATTTGCCATTGGCGCTCTGGTGTTGCTGGCACACCGAGTTCCAAAAGCATTAATCACTTTTTTAGTCGCATTGGCGATTGTGGATGATCTGGGCGCGGTTGCCATAATTGCAATTTTTTACACCGAGACACTGGTGTATGACGCATTATTTATTGCACTCGCACTTTTTGGTTTATTGATCATGTTTAATATGGCGGGCATACGAAGGATCTCACCCTATGCTATCGTCGCCATATTCCTCTGGTATTTTCTACTTAAGTCCGGCGTACATGCCACGATCGCTGGTGTACTGGGTGCCTTTACGGTTCCCGCGATCCCAAAATATGATCCACAACGTTTCAGCCAGCAAATGAAAAATTTGATTGGTCGCTTTGATAAAAGTTATGAGCCCGGCCAGAGCATTATGAATAACGTTGAAATGCGTTCAGTAGTGCAAACGCTGGAAAACGGAATTCTCCGGGTAGAAGCCCCCTTACAAAGACTGGAACATGCCTGGCATTTACCGGTTGCCTTTTTGGTGGTGCCTATATTTGCTTTATTCAATGCCGGCATTCCCCTGCAACTGGACTCCCTGAGTGAAACACTGCGTCATCCGGTGACACTGGGGATTGGAGCGGGCTTAATTGGAGGAAAATTCATTGGTATTACTCTGAGTAGCTGGTTGGCAATAAAACTGGGTATAGCACAATTACCACCGGACATTCGCTTTACCCAGATAGCCGGGGTTTCATTGCTTGCCGGTATTGGTTTTACCATGGCGATCTTTATTGCCGAACTGGGTTTTGCCGCCCAGCCCGAATACCTGTTAATGGCCAAGACGGGTATTTTGATAGCATCATTGCTTGCCGGTATTATTGGCTATGTCTGGCTTAGACTGGTGGCGAGTGATAAATAATAGCTGCCGGTGATGGCCTGGATGAGTTGGACTTTAGACTCAGAGAGATCCCCCCACAAAAAATATCTTGAAGCACCGATGACATGGAGAGGTACAGGGAAAACAATTGTTTTTAAAATTTGCCATAGCCAAGGGTAAGCTCTTGTTTACTATATGTAAACTTGGCTGGTAGATACAACTGTAGGTACGACTTCAGTCGTACCCACGCCATCAAACACCCCCGAAGTTAAATCCACAGCTGCAAGCTGCGCCAACTAAGTCTTGTAGTCCTCTGTGGTGAATTATCAAATTACTTCCAATGCTCGACACAAATAATGATGACATTATTTTGGAGTATCGGATAATACAGGGGCCTAATAAATGTCCTGCGCTCGCACTAGAATAAAAAATACTTAGGTTATTGTTTTTTATCGTTGTTTTTTGGGGATAACATAGTTTTAGGTTAAGAAAACGGACTCACCAGATCAGAAGAACGATTAACACCACAATCTTAAATGTTCTGACAAATTAGCTTTTATTTCATTTGTCAGCGCTTTATTAATTGACGGGCTTATTGCTTCGGTAAGTTACCAAGGCGTCAGATAGGCATTCAGCCTTGAGGTTGCGGCCTGGTGCCGAAATTCTTAGTAGAAATAATTTTTATACTTATTCTAAAAAATTCTTAAAAATAAGAGTGATGAAACATTATTTTCTCATCTTTGAATAAAGATTTATTCAGACCCTAATACAATCAGGCACTTATGCTTCTGGCATATAAAGTGCAATCGGCTTTCTTTTAAATAATTAAAGTTAATTCTTTAAAAATAATTATAGTTGTGTCTGCGCGGGGGCCAGAGAAAATGGATTGTTTTTATTCGTATAAACAGTACAAATTTGCAATCATCAGTACAGTGCTAACACTGATTGGTGCCAATATAGTTTTTGCGGATGGTTGGGATCCAAACAGTCGAGCACCGAATACCGATAGTATCGTCAATACTCGTCATAATATGACCATGAGTTATTTGGGAGGCGCTTCGGTAAATATGGATAGCGCGCGTAATGACTATGCCGAAGTTTGTGTTTATTGCCACACTCCACATGGTGCAAACACAACTATCGATGCACCGCTATGGAATCGCACCAACCCTGGCACAACGTATACCACCTATAATAAACCTTTATCATCAGGCCAGGTGGCCACAGCTCCCGGTGTGAACTCGCTGGTATGCTTGTCCTGTCATGATGGTACCGTTGCCATTGATTCTGTTATAAACATGCCTAATCGTCCAGGATTAAACTCCTATGATCGTAGTCAGGAAATAGCACAGAATGATGTATTTCTTAGTAGTTGGCCTGATAACTCAACAAGAATGCATGCAAAATTGGGTGATTGTATGTTGTGTCATACTACGACTAACCCGTTTGCGCCAGATTTTTCAGCATACTTAATCGGTACTGACTTAACGGATGATCATCCTGTTGGTGTTTCATTACCCGATCCGACTATCTTTGACTTCAATCCCACTACGGGAGTGGATGGAAATTTGAGTTTTTATGATAGAAATGCAAACGGCCGGGCAGATAATAATGAGCTCAGATTCTATAATTCGGGTCAGGGTTTTGAGGTGGAATGTGCCTCATGTCATAACCCGCATGGAACGCCTATAACCGGCACGAATGGTGGCCCGTTAATTCCTTCCTTCATGAGAGTTAATGAACAGTCCGTCCTTTGTCTGACTTGTCACAATAAATAACTTTTACCCATAACCCTCTCTCTCCGTAACCTTGTTCCCACGCAGAGCGTGGGAACAAGGTAATATAATCATACCGGAATGACGGTATCTGACATTTTCAGCCCTCTTTTTTTGCCGTGTTTGGCTTATCTCTGGTTTAGATTAAGTGTTTTTTGATGAGATCAATTCATTGATTTTAAAGAGATTCTAGCTGGGCAGGGAGTAAGCGATTCCGATTGGTTTCGGATAAAAATCGCAAGATCACTCAGGAGGTTTAATACCATACTCAAGCATAATAGTTTCGCCCTCGCTTTCAGTTAGATGCTTGATAACTTCAACTTTTTGAAAGTGTTGGTCAATAATATAGATACGATTGGTTTCATCAACAGAAATACCGGCAATTAAGGAATAAACACCTGGTTGATCCTGAGTTCCACCCTGACCGAGTGACATGAGCAGTTGTCCTTTAGGATTAAAAATCTGCACATTGCCAAAACTTGCGTCAGACACATAAATATTGCCATCATTATCAACCGCAATACCACGAGGTCTGGAAAAATGGCCGAAACCTGAGCCCAGCCCACCCCAACTGGTAATATATTTTCCATCGGGATCGAATGCCTGAACACGAAAGTTACCTGTATCTAAAACATAGAGTGTTCCATCAGGGGCAACGGCAGCGTGAGTGGGTAAGTTAAACTGACCGGGTTGGGTGCCGCGTTTTCCGATGCTGAATAGTTTTTCACCCTCGGCATTATAAGCAACAACCTGATGCTGTGTGCTATCCAGCCCACCGGCATCGACAATATATATTCGAGTACCATCAGAATTGATCGCGACATCCGTTGGCTTGCTTAATTCCTCGGGATTGCCAATGTGATGTTTGAAATGCCCACTGGCATCATAAACAACCACATTTCGGCTGCCTGCATCAGTGACATAAAAATTCAGATCTTTATCGATGGCAACGCCCAGCGGCTTTTGTAATTTACCCTCACCACGTCCCCCGAAAACATAGGTCATACGTCGAGGTACATCAAATAGATAGACAATACGCATGACACTGTCGCTGACTATAATGCGCCCCTTATAAGCTGCAACATCCAGAGGTTTTATCAACATAATCGTTGCATGTTCAGTTTCGCCGGTTAGTGCAGCTTTGAAACGGTCAAACTTTTCTCTGTCTGCAATGCTCAGATCGTTGCGTAAACTGATTTCATACTCAAAGCGGGGCCGATCAGGTAATGAAGGCCAGAAAGGGGCTCGGTCAGGATCATTGAGCTTATCCTGGGTTGCACATCCTGCGAGCAATGTGAGTGAGAAAAAATAGCAGACTAATTTCACGCAGTACCTATTTTAAATTATGAAGAAGCGAAATGTTGTGCAGATGCTTGATGCTGCCTGTACAAATATATATTTACAGTTTAAAAATATCACGGCAATTATTCAATCGTATAATTCAAAGTCTTTGACCTATCTCAGGTTGGGTCAGATGAAAAATCACATCCATCTTAGCTATTAATCGTTGCATAAGTATTCGCATATATTTTATCCCCTCATCCCAATTCTTTCCCTCGGTCGG
>CAZNRP010000051.1:0-21177 GCA_964575555.1 uncultured Thiohalophilus sp.
CTTCCTTCGACAAGCTCAGGACGAACGGTTATTCCAAAAGTGTACTGATATTTAGAATAACTATTTAGCGATGAAAGATTCATCAGATGATAATAAAATCCAAGCATTATTGGACTTTACTAACGAAGTTATAAGAAATAGTGATCTAGTTACAGATGAAGCTTTACAAAAAACGCAGGATGTAGGGTTTACCAGTAAAACATTATTAGAAGCTACGGCTCTTAAGCAGAATTTGTGGGTATAAATTGTTGAAGAGACATCGTAAGTTGTTGATGTTGTGATGGATTAACATAGTAAGAAGGGTGCATTTTTTGAGTACCATTTAGTTTGGCTTCCAAAAATACACAGGAGTGTGGCTCATGGATCAATCTGTAACGAATGGCCCCTCTCCCTCCGGGAGGGAGTTAGTCGGTGGCAACCCACAAATTCTACTAAAGAGCCGAAACTACTGGCATAATGGGTGTTTATATACACTTTAATATATTCGTCATGCCGCTAATCTTGAACATGATTTTCCTGATGCGTCTGAATTCTCAGCTGCTGAGCATGGTTCTGATGACGAAGATTTTTTTAGAACAATTTCATGATTTAACTTACAAGGTCGAAAATCGTTAGAATCACAATTAAAATGTAATAATAATTATGGCACTTTTACCCACAACACACTCAAAAAGGACGCAACATTTTTGTAAATGTAAATAATAGAGAGTCTCTGAAAGTCAGCTAGATGTAATTTTAATATTTTACCCATTTGTCAACTTGTATATTTTTCTTGTAAGGATTTAAAGTAACCACGCGCGCCACCTTTCATAAAATAATATTCTTTTGCGTTATTAGCTTCCAAAAAATACATTAGCCAGCGAATTTGTTTACCTGCGGCATCATAGATAAATAATGCTTTTTCCTCTTTTTTAGCTTTTTCAATTATTGTCTTTAATGCTTTTTTATCATCGATACTAATACGAACTTCCAACCCAACATAAATACCTGTTGCGTCACGTTGAAATGAATCACGCAAATCTACAATAATTGATTTTTTATTTGAAAATTGTTTCTCGAATTCATCTGGTGTTAATAAATAGGAATTGAATTTTTTCCTGATGATCAAATCATCCGTATCAATTGGAGACTTGCCTAGTAAAACGGAGTCGCGTGGGTAAAATTTTGCCCAATCCATAACCCCTGCATCGTAGGCGACAACACCATTCACATCATAATTCTGGCACTTACTTGCTGCTTTATACGATTTCATGCATGTTTTTCCATTACAATAAACAACAATATCCTTATCGCCTACTTTAGCCCTTAACTGTTTCATTTCATGAACAAATTTTTTGTTCGAAATAGCTATATGTCTTGCCCCTTTAATTCTTAATGTTTGGTACTCATATTTAGAACGAACATCAACTACAACAACCTCATTTAACTTATTTTTCAAATCTTTAATTGTAATATATTTAACCGCAGGATATAGCTTCCGTCCTGGAAATTCGTCACCACTAGCATTTGCGTATGACAAACTTATTACATAAGCTAAATTAATTAAAAATAGCGTAATCAATAAACGCGTTTTGTCACGTTGTTTATTCACCATTATGATTTTGATCCTGATTTATGTCTATTAATAACGAATTAATAGCTGTTACGTTGCTTTTGGATATTCAGCACAATGAATGCATCTGAAGTTTCTCTCGATATTGATTGTACCCAGCAATGCACTGCTTCGCAGTAAATATTTTCCTCCATCAGCCTTTTTTTCTAAATCATTCGCCGGGTCATTGGTGTCGCACACGGGGATTTCAGGGGCGGCATACCCGTGTATGGGGGGCAGGCCTTACATTTGATAGTTTCTTCATAGGTTTTTACCTCTCGGCTAACAGTCGCATAGCTCACAGAAAATTCTAAGCCAATTTCCATTAGCATGTAGTGGCTACTTACTACCTGGGCAGCAACAAAAGATACCGTCTTCTCTTCAAAGAACGAACGGTTAAGTTTTTTATTTCGTTTAATATTATCTAAATCAAAAATGGCCTATTCAATAACGGCTCACCTTTCTTTAATGGTTTTTTTGATCTGCCAACATTTCTCATTTGATTCCAGACTAGTTCATCAGATTCAAGTCAGGTGCGTAAGGTGGGAGAAAAATAATATCAAGCTGTCCTTTATCGTTTTTCCATTTTCCAGTACGCCATAGTAGTTCATGGCTTCCGTGACCAATGACTTTCTCACCAATCTTATAACTGTTATGATAGCGAGCAACCGTAATCAATAACGTGTTTTCTACTTCCCCACCCCAATGTGGGAACCCCATATGTAGATACAATTAATGAATATTAATACTTTACCGCTGTTATTTATCATCCTTACTTTCATACCTGCACATGGGCATGCTGCACAACAGGTTACAAGCACGCTAGAACGTCCAAAAATTGCTTTGGTGCTCTCTGGTGGTGGTGCACTGGGACTGGCTCATATTGGTGTGCTCAGTGAGCTGGAGCAACTTCGCGTTCCCATTGATTGCGTTGTTGGTAGCAGTATGGGCGCGCTGATTGGCGGAATTTACGCAACGGGATTGAACTCTCAACAAATACAGCAGATCATAAGCGAAAATGATTTAGCCTCATTTTTTAACGACCAGCCTCCGCGCGCTAAGATTCCTCAAAAACTTAAACGCGATGATTACCACCCCTTGTTTGATTTCACTTTTGGCTATAATGAGTCGGGCATTCAGTTACCATCGGGCGTTTCAGCGGGTTACAAATTCGAGCTTTTCCTTAAAAAAATAGTGGGTTTGGGTGCCAGCGTTTCAAGCTTACATTTTGATGATCTACCCACTCCTTACCGGGCAACCGCGACTAATCTTGAAAATGGTGAGCTGAAAGTTTTTGAAGCTGGGGACATATCTAAAGTCATGCGCGCGAGCATGTCATTGCCCGCGATTATTGCCCCGGTAGAATTAAATGGTACGACCTACATCGACGGTGGCTTTGTTAAAAACCTGCCGGTTGAGATTGGTCGATCACTATGTGGGGATATTTTGATTGCGGTCAACCTGGGTACGCATCCAAAAGAGATCAGTGAAATTAAAAACTCGCTTGATGTGGCTAAACAGTCTTATGTTATTTTATCGGAACAACATGTTCAAAGCTCACTGGAAAAATTATCGGCCACTGATATTCTGATTACACCCGACTTGCATGAATTTGATTCAGGAAATTTTTCCCAGCATCAGGGAATTATTCAACGGGGAAAAGCAGCGGCACAGGCCCAAAAAGAGGCACTGTCAAAGCTTGCCCTAAGCGCAGAGGATTATCAACGCTGGCAGGCTATACGACAGGGGAAAATACCATCGATACCCACCATCGTATCGATAAAAGCCAGAACCACGGGGGCGGTCAACGCTAAAGCCATTATGCGCGATGTCAGCACAAAGCCGGGAGAAGATTTTAGCACTCTAAAGTTAAATAATGACATTATTGATATTTACGGGCGCGGTGATTTTTCTTATGTGGGTTACACAATAATATCTGATGATAAAAATGCTGACATTATTATTGATGCGGTAAGTAAACCATGGGGACCGGGATACTTAAAATTTGGGCTTGGTGTCACCACTGATTTCAACAGTCCCACCCAGTTTAATCTGGCCTCAAGCTATCGCCAGACCTGGGTTAATTCACTTGGTGCAGAATGGCGAATAGACACGCAAATAGGCTATAACTCATTCATTAACACCGAATTTATCCAACCTTTACAAACAGGTGATGGCATTTTTATTTCTCCCTATGCCGGCCTGCGAAGACACACCATACAGTTTTATAATCAAAAACTACGCATCGGTGAATATAAAGTAAAGCGTCTGGATACCGGACTCGACTTTGGCATCACAAATAAATTAGGCGAACTAAAATTCGGCCCTTACTACAGCGACATTACTGCGAATCCGGATTTTGGTCTGGTAAATTCCTTCATTCCCAAAGAGGCCGCAACACAAACCGGTTTATTACTAAAGGCGGTGTATGATCAACTGGACAGTCCTGATTTTCCTCGTTCAGGGATACAGGCAACGACCCGGATAATGGTGGCAAAAAATAAATGGGGTTCGGATGATGAGTATACCCTCGCCCAGGCAAGCCTGAGTGGTGCGATAAGCATTGGCAAACACAGTATTTTAGGGCATTTAGAATGGGGCGATGAAATTAGTGGTGTCAATGATTTGCCCATTTATGATGCCTTCAAACTGGGGGGGCCTAATCGTCTTTCAGGGCTTTATCTGGATCAGTTAACTGGAACCCGCTATAACCTTGCAAGCCTCAATTACTACTACCAGTATGCCAAAATGGCCTCACAGCTTGGTAATGGCATGTACCTTGGTCTATCACTTGAGGCGGGCAGAATAGATGATACCTTTCTGGTGAATCCCTGGGAGATAATCACCTCCAGCAGTGTATTCTGGGGAGCAGATACAGTACTGGGTACAATCTATCTTGGTTATGGATATTCGAGCCTGAAACAAAATAGTGTGTATCTGGTGGTCAGTGGCCCGTATTTTTAAATTTCGCTCTCCCCTTTAGGGAGAGGGCGTTAACGGGACAGCAGTGTTAATTTTTATTATAAATAATCAAGGTAGGTTGGTGCTGAATGAAATGAAGCCCAACATAATATTAACCAAGGCCATTGAGACATTCAGCCATTATTCACGCCACGCCTTATATATGTAAGGACTGTCCACCCACCGCCAGTGCAGCTTCATGCAGAGCTTCTGAAAAGGTGGGATGGGCGTGAATTGTCCGTGCTAGATCTTCAGCCGAGGCCGCAAACTCCATTGCCAGCACCGCCTCGGCAATCAGCTCTGAAGCTGAGGCGGCATAGATATGCACTCCCAGGATTGTATCGGTACGGGCATCGCTGAGAATTTTTACCAGACCCGACGTGTCTCCTGCGGCATGGGCACGACCATTGGCGATAAGTGGAAACATGCCCGCGTTAAAGGCAATGCCGTCGGCCTGTAATTGTTCAGCATTTAGGCCTACCCATGCTACTTCCGGCCAGGTGTACATCACCAACGGAATAGTTTTGTAATTGACCACAGGCTGTTGACCGGCAAGTCGCTCGGCGACAGCCACGCCTTCCGCCGAGGCCTTATGCGCCAACATCATTCCGCGCACCACATCACCGATAGCAAACACTCCCGGCAAGTTAGTGCGACACTCCGCATCCACTTCAATAAAACCGCGCACATCGAGTGCCAACCCCACTGTCTCAGCACCAATGTTGGCACTATTTGGATACCGGCCGGCTGCGATCAGTAATCGATCCAGCTGTAATTTATGTTCCCCTTCCGCATTTTCCCAGTTTATCGTGATTTGTTTGCTGGTCTTTTTTACCGACTTTAGTTGTGCACCGAGTTGAAGATCTAGATTTTCAGCAGCCGATATATCCTGCTGCAAGGCAGCGGCAATATCTCGATCGGCATGGCTCATAAATGTTTCGCTGCGTACCAGCATGGTTGTTTTCGATCCCAGACGCGACCAGACGCTACCCAGTTCCAGACCAACAACCCCACCGCCAATAATTCCCAGACGAGCAGGCACCTCAGAAAAAGATAATGCACCGGTAGAATCAACGATGCGCTCATGATCAAAAGGAGCCAGCTCCAGTTCAACCACCGAAGAGCCCGTCGCAATAATAATATTATCTGTACTGATTTCCTGATGTTCCTTATCGCCATGACCATCTACCCGCACCCGATGCTCACCCACCAGTTGCCCGCGCCCCGGTAACCAGTCAATTTTATATTTAGTAAAAAGCATGGCAATGCCGCCAGTGAGCGTCTGCACCACCTGCTGCTTACGTTGCATCATGGTGGCAACATCAATAGAAATTTTACCCGTGTTGATCCCATGGCTGGCAAACTCGTGTTGCGCACGATGATAATGATGCGAGCTATCCAACAGTGCTTTGGAGGGAATGCAACCGATATTAAGGCAGACGCCTCCCAGCGAAGGCTGGCCCTGTTCATCAAGCTGGTCGTCAATGCAGGCCGTCTTCATTCCCAACTGGGCACAGCGAATCGCTGCCTCGTAACCACCGGGGCCGGCACCTATAACAATAACATCGTAATCTGACATGAATTACTCCAGTGAAACTGTTCCATGTGGGCACTTATACGGCTATGGATTTTTTACCGCAGAGGTCGCAGAGAAATAATTTTATTTTCCTTGATATACTCTGCAGTAAATGTATCCCATAGCAATACCCGCAAAAAAACAAAAAGTTAATCTTCTTATCCTCTGCGACCTTTGCGCCCTCTGCGGTAAAATATTTTTAAATCTCCAGCAACATCCGCGAAGGATCTTCCAACGCGTCTTTAATCGCCACCAGAAATAACACAGCATCCTGTCCATCAACGATGCGATGATCATAAGACAGAGCGAGATACATCATTGGTCGGATGACAATCTCGCCATGTTCAACCACCGGCTTGTCTTCTATTTTATGCATACCCAGAATCGCACTCTGCGGCGGATTAAGAATCGGCGTCGATAAGAGTGAGCCGAAGACTCCACCGTTAGTAATGCTGAAAGTACCGCCGGTGAGTTCCTCCAGCGTCAACTTACCATCCTTTGCGCGCGCACCAAATTCACGGATACTATTTTCAAGTTCAGCAAAACTTTTTTGATCGGCATCACGCAAAATCGGCACCACTAAACCACGCGGTGAACCCACCGCAATGCCGATATCAAAATAACCGTGATAAATAATATCTTCGCCATCAATAGAAGCATTGATCACCGGAAACTGTTTTAAGGCTTCCACTACCGCACGGGTAAAGAAAGACATAAAACCCAGTCGGGTGTCATGTTTCTTTTCAAATTGCACTTTATATTTTTTCCGAAGATCCATCACTGCCTTCATATTGACTTCATTAAAGGTGGTGAGGATAGCCGCTGTGTTCTGCGCCTGCTTTAAACGCTCGGCAACTCTGGCACGCAAGCGACTCATCGGCACCCGTTGTTCGGGACGTTCAGCACTGATATCCGAGGCAGGATCTGTTTGCGCCAAAGATGGTGCATGACGCTTATCAAGGTAGTCAATAACATCGGCTTTGGTAATGCGATGATCCCGACCACTACCTTTTATATGCGAGGGGTTTAAATTATTTTCCCGTGTCAGCTTAGCGGCTGCCGGACTAAGTTGCGGATGAATATCAGTTTCCGGCGCTTGTTTTACCGGTTCCGAAGCTACTACGGTTTCTGCTGCTGGTATCGTCGCCTGTGCTTCGGTATCAATCAGTGCAATCAATTCATCACTGATAACCGTGTCACCATCACTACGCTTAATGGTGGCAAGTACACCAGAGTGTGGTGCTGTGATTTCCAGTACCACTTTATCGGTTTCCAGATCGACCAGATTTTCATCGCGCGCAACTGCATCACCGGCTTTTTTGTGCCAGTTGATTAAAGTAGCATCGGCCACCGACTCCGGCAGGTTGGGAACCTTTACCTCAATCTGCATGTTTGTTTTCTCCATTAATAAATGATTCTACCCGCTGTAAACAAACGGGGGACTCCTTACGGTAGGTACGGGCTTCAGTCATACAAGTTCGAAGCCCCCCAGGTGTTTCACTCGCCCCCGTTCGATTGAAATCGAATCTACATTAAATTAGATCGTTAGGGCGGTATCTACCAGCGTCTGTAACTGCGCGATATGTTTTTTATGATAGCCCACTGCTGGCGAAGCTGAAGCAGGACGACCAGCAAATGACAATGTTTGCCCCTTACTTAAAATAGATTTTAGCAAGGGCTGGATATAAAGCCAGGCACCCTGGTTTTCCGGCTCTTCCTGACACCAGACAATGCTATCTGCCTGCTTATACTGAGCAACGGCTTCTCGCAATGTGTCAGCCGGAAACGGGTAAAGCTGCTCCACTCTAAGAATAGCTATATTTTTTAACTCACGTTTACTGCGGGTTTCATAAAGATCGTAAAACACTTTGCCGGTGCAAATAACCACACGGCGGACTGATTGTTCTGATGACACATTAGAATCTAAAATAACTGAATGGAATTCACCTTCACTAATAACACTCTTCTGTGAAGTCGATAATTTATGCCGCAGCAAACTTTTTGGGGTCATTATAATCAGCGGTATCCGCAACTTGCGTAACATCTGCCTGCGCAGCAAATGAAACATTTGTGCCGGTTCACTGGGCACACACACCTGAATATTATTTTCGGCGCATAACTGTAAATAGCGTTCCAGCCGTGCCGAGGAATGCTCTGGTCCCTGCCCGTCAAAACCGTGCGGCAGAAACATAACCAACCCGCTTAAACGTGCCCATTTCGCCATCCCTGAGGTAATGAATTGATCGATAACCACCTGTGCCCCATTGGCAAAGTCACCAAACTGCGCTTCCCAAATCACCAGCGAATAAGGTGCTGCAGTACTGTAACCATATTCAAATCCCAATACCGCTTCTTCAGACAGGAGTGAATCGATCACAATGAAGTCAGCCTGCTCCTCTGACAAATGTTGCAACGGGGTATAACTGGAACCATCTTTTTGATCATGAATAATGGCATGGCGATGAAAGAAAGTACCCCGCCCGCTGTCCTGACCCGATAAGCGCACCGGATAACCTTCATTCACCAGTGAGGCGTAGGCCAGGGTCTCAGCGAACCCCCAGTCCAGTGGTAATTCTGCGGCTGCCATTTTCCGGCGCTCATCATAAATGCGCCGCACCTGCTTATGTACGGTCAGGGACTCGGGTAAGTTCAGCATTTTCTCTACCAGCATGCTTATTATTTTTGTATCAAGCGCTGTTTTGACCTGCTCATTTCGATCGGCTTTAGCATAAGGTGTCCAGTCCACCCAGTAGGGTTTTTCAAAATCGGAAGTCACGATCTGAGGGGCAACGGTCTCACTGGCGTCAAGACGAGCACGATAACGACTGATCATTTCATCGACATCATTCACGCTGACCACGGCCTGTCCGATCAACTGTTCGGCATAAAGACGACTCACGGGTGAGTGCTTGCGGATTTTTTGATACATGATCGGCTGAGTTGCCGCCGGTTCATCGGCTTCACTGTGTCCGTGGCGACGATAACAAACCAGATCCACCACCACATCCTTGCGGTAGACCATACGAAAATCCAGTGCCATTTTTATCACCCGAATGACAGCCTCGGGATCATCACCGTTGACATGCCAAATCGGAGCTTGAACCAGTCGCGCAACCTCGGTGCAATATGTGGTTGAACGGGAATCCAATGGATTACTGGTGGTAAAACCAATTTGATTATTAATAATGATATGCAACGTGCCACCGGTGCTAAAACCCCGTGCCTGTGACATATTGAAGTTTTCCATCACCACGCCCTGCCCGGAAAAAGCTGCATCACCATGAATCAATACAGGTAAAACCTTGCCTCCGGTACTGTCATTACGCAGATGCTGGCGTGCACGCACTGAGCCTCCCACAACTGGGCCGATAATTTCCAGATGTGAGGGGTTAAATAATAAAGCCAGATGCACAATACCCCCGGCCGTTTGAATATCGGAAGAAAATCCCTGATGATATTTAACATCACCGGACCCCTGGGCATCATCGGCTCCGTTGGTACCTTCAAACTCTTCAAATAAAGAAGCGGGTGATTTTCCAAGAATGTTGGTTAACACATTCAGGCGACCACGATGCGCCATACCCAGTACAACTTCGGTAGCCCCCTGTTCACCCGACTGATGCACCAATTGTTGCAGCATCGGAATCAGGCTCTCAGCACCTTCAAGCGAAAATCGTTTTTGCCCTACATAACGCGTATGCAGATACTTTTCAAATTCACTTGCCGCCACGAGTTGTTCTAATAAGTTACGCTGTTCGGTAGCTGAAATCGACGTTTGATCTGCCCCGCCTTCCAGCCGCTGCTGCAACCAGCGCTTCTGCTGGGTATCAGTGATGTGCATGTATTCAACGCCGATATGCTCACAATAACTGCGCCGCAAGATTGCCAGAATTTCACTTAAAGGGGCTTCCGCCGGCCCGACTAATGAGCCGGTATTAAACCGCGTGTTCATGTCATCATTGCCGAGTTTGTGAAAAGTCGGATCCAACTCGGCTACCGGCACTTGCTCCCGCAGCGGTAGAGGATCAATATTGGCATTCTGATGTCCTCGAAAACGGTAGGCATTAATCAGCTGTAATACGGCCACCTGATGAGGCTCTGATGCTTCAAGGCTTGTACAGCGCGTTTGTGAATGCTGTGCTAAATGGGCAAATTGGGCACGAATAGCCTGATGATCCGGCTCCACACCTACTGCGGAATTTTGCAGTTTCTGAAAATAATCCTGCCAGTCTTCACTCACCGCTTTTGGATCGCGTAAATACTCGGCATACTGCGCTTCAACAAAAGGTGCATTGGCACTGAAAAGATAGCTGTTTTCCTGTAATTCCTTCATTAAGTACCCATGTTCTTCCTTGTGAAAAGACGCCATTTACAGATTCCTTTTCAACGAAAATAAAAAACCATTGTTTGAATTAATGTTATCGGCCACATACATCCATAGCTTTACGACTCTCCTTTAAGAAAACCGGGAAAATTTATCATTTTGAAAATAGAAGAGGTATCCGTTATACCAGATTCAGCTGAAGCTGAAGCCGAACCTGGAATTCAGAATATATACCGAGAATTAAGTTTTTACATTTTCCATTTGCGATCAATTTCATTGAATTGCATTTTAAGAAACTCCATCTGATCACCAAGAATGCGGCGATTGCGCAGTACCAGATATTCGGCCACATTCGGCACATAGGGAATAGCCAGGAGCGGCATGCCAGCCTCTTCCGGTGTCTTACTGCCTTTGTGGGTATTACAACGTTTACAGGCAGTAACAACATTGCGCCAGTGATTTTTCCCGCCCCGTGAAAGTGGTTTAATATGATCGCGCGTCAGCAACGACATTTTCACATCCTTACCACAATAAAGGCACAGATGATGATCACGGCGGAATAGTTCAAGGTTATTTAAAGGCGGGGCAAGGCGACGTAGGTGACGGCGACTTTCACCTTTAACCGCGATAATGGAATTAATTTCGACAATGCTAGTCTCGCCGGTTAGCCGGTTGGAACCGCCATGCAGGGAAAACTTGTTCTCTCCCGCCGTCCAGGCCACCCGGCCACGAGCATACAGACAAACGGCTTCCTGCCAGGGAACCCAGCTTACCGGTTGCCCGGAGACATCCAGCCTTAAAATCAAGGGTAAGTTCATGCTGTCCTCACAAAGTGATACAACTCAACTTCAACGATACCAGGGCGACACAGAGATTAAGTGTCCAAGGCATCACTTCTACCTTTATAACCTGATTTTCTTATTAAAACAAATACCCGTGAAATGGCGATGACAGCAGCATGATCACCTTTCAGGGCAGCAGTTTTTTCACCGGCCCGAAACTACGCCGATGAATGTGCGTTACCCCTAATACCTGCAAGGCCTCAATGTGCATTTTAGTGGGATAGCCTTTATGTTGAGCCAGCCCATAACCGGGATATTGTGCATCCAGTTCTACCATTTCCTGATCTCGTGCGACCTTGGCAATAATGGATGCGGCACTGATGGCCTCGACTTTTTCATCTCCCTTTATAATTGCTTCGGCCGGACAGGCCAGCGCGGGGCAGCGATTGCCATCGATCAGGGCCTTATCCGCTGCCGGCTGTAATTGCTCAACGGCGCGTTTCATGGCTAGCAGGCTGGCCTGAAGAATATTGATCTCATCAATTTCTTCGACCTCGGCGCGACCCAGCGCCCATGCCAGTGCCTTTTCACGAATTTCGATAGCCAGTTTTTCACGCTTTTTCTCACTGATTTTTTTAGAATCAACCAGACCTTCAATGGGTCGCTCAGGATCAAGAATCACTGCCGCCGCCACCACCGGCCCGGCTAAGGGCCCCCGCCCGACTTCATCAACACCGGCTACCCGACCCTCTACTTTCAATACTTCCACCCTTTTCTCCTATTTCACTGCCATTCGACTGATCCCAACCAGTATATCGCATTGATTTATCAATGGCAGAATGAGAAAATTCTTCTTTCTTTGACTGCCTGAAAAACGAGCAGGACACATACCACCTACCATGACAAAAATCCCATCATGACAAAATTAAAAACGGCCGTAATTGGCGTTGGCTATTTAGGCAAATTTCACACACAGAAATATGCTTCACTGGAAGACTCAGAATTAGTTGCGGTGTGTGATACCAGCCAGGATGTTGCGCGCAGCATTGCTGAAGAACATGGCATCGAGGTTTTTCACGACTACCAGCAGTTACTGGGTAAAGTGGATGCAGTTAGCATTGTTGTTCCCACCCAGAAACATTTCGAAGTCGCCAGCTTTTTCCTCAAAAATAACATCCATGTACTGCTGGAAAAACCCATTACCTCCACCGTGGACGAAGCCGCTAAGCTGGTTGCACTGGCGGAGGCAAATAAGCTGGTTTTCCAGATTGGCCACCTGGAGCGTTTCAACCCGGCAATTATGGCACTGGAAGACATTCTCAAACAGCCACTATTTATTGAATCCAACCGCATTGCCCCCTTCAATCCCCGTGGGGCCGATGTCAACGTGGTGCTGGATCTGATGATTCATGACATCGATATTATTCTTGATTTTGTCGCCTCACCGATTAAGCACATCAGTGCCAATGGCGTAAAGGTGCTTTCTCAGGATGTTGACATTGCCAATGCACGGATTGAATTCGAAAGCGGCTGTGTCGCCAATGTGACTTCCAGCCGGGTCAGCACCAAAAGCGAACGTAAGATGCGTCTGTTTCAGCAGGACGCCTATATTTCAATTGATTTTCAGGACAAAAAACTGGCAATTCACCGCAAAGGCAGCGGCGAAATGTTTCCCGGTATTTCTGATGTAAATAGCGAGGAATGCACCTTTGAACAGGGTGATGCCCTGTTAAGTGAAATCAGCTCATTTCTTGACTGCATCAAAAATAATAAAGAACCAGTGGTCAGTGGTAAAGCCGGTATGCGCGCACTGGAAACCGCCATTGAAATTACCCGGCTGCTCAATGCCCAGCAGGACAATAAATAAATTACCCCACCGCAAGCGGATGGTATCCGTTATTGTAGGTGCGGCTTCAGCCGTACTAGTATTGCAGCAGCCGCAAGCTGCGGAGAATTAAATCCAGAGAGATTAAACCGGGCAAGCCGCCCAGGCGAATCCAACAATTTAAAGAGGCACTCACGATGATCCCAATGGTCGATCTCAAAGGTCAATACCAGACACTAAAAGATGAGATTCAAACCGCACTAGCGGAAACTTTTGACAATACTCATTTTATTCTCGGCCCCAATGTTCAGGCCTTTGAGAAAGAAGCAGCCGACTATCTGGGAGTTAAACATGCGATCAGTTGCGCCTCCGGCACCGATGCGCTGCATCTTGCTTTACTTGCCGCTGGCATTGGCAAGGGCGATGAAGTCATTACCACCGCCTTTACTTTCATAGCCACTGCCGAAGCTATTGATTATGTAGGGGCGACTCCGGTCTTTGTTGATATTGAAGCCGATACCTTTAATATTGATCCGGCTAAAATCGAAGCCGCTATTACCGATAAAACCACGGCCATTATTCCGGTACATCTGTTCGGCCAGCCTGCGGATATGGATGCCATCATGGCCATTGCCGATAAACACAAACTTAAAGTGGTTGAAGATTGTGCGCAATCCTTTGGTGCGGCGATAAACGGAAAAATGACCGGCGGCATCGGCATTGCCGGTTGCCACAGTTTCTTTCCCAGCAAAAATCTTGGCTGCTACGGTGATGGTGGCATGATCACCACTAACGATGATGAGGTTGCCGCGCAAATAAAAACCTTGCGTAACCACGGCAGCAGCGAACGCTATCATCATGACATCATCGGCTATAACAGCCGTCTTGATGAAATTCAGGCGACCATTCTTCGGGTTAAACTTAAACGCATGAAGGCGTATAACGACGGTCGTCGTCGTGCCGCACATCAGTACAGTGATTTACTCAAAAATCTGGTTAGCCCGCCACACGAAGATGGCAAGGGTGAACATGTTTATCACCAATATACCCTGCTCAGCGACAAACGTGATGCGATTATGCAGAAGCTGCAGGAAGCGCAAATAGGCTGTGCGATTTACTATCCTATTGCCCTGCATAAACAGAAAGTCTTTGCCGAACTCTGTGCCGATGTCACTCTGCCAGTGACCGATGATGTCGTTAAACACTGTCTGTCATTGCCGGTCTTTCCTGAACTCAATGATGCACAGGTAAAAGAAATTGTCAGTGTTATTGAGTCCGCACTTTAGGCTGATAACATGCGCGTGATGATCATCGCCGGCGAAGCCTCCGGCGATCAACACTCTGCCCGTCTGGTTAAATCCGTACACGCCATCGATCCATCGATTGAATTTTTTGGCATCGGTGGAGAGAGCATGCGACAAGTCGGAGTCGAGATACTAGTGGACTCGGCAGAAATGGCGGTCGTCGGTCTGGTGGAAATCTGGGCGCATCGAAAAGTTATTTTTGGCGCACTGGCTAAAATGCGTGAGATTCTAAAAAATGATCCACCGGATCTTTTATTTCTCACCGACTATCCCGAGTTTAATTTACGCCTTGCAAAAACAGCCAAACAGCTTGGCATAAAAGTTTTATTTTATATCAGCCCGCAAATCTGGGCCTGGCGTCAATGGCGGGTAAAGAAGATCCGTAAGCTTGTTGACATGATGGCGGTGATCTTTCCCTTCGAACTTGATTTCTATCATCAGCACAATGTGCCCGTGTGCTTTGTCGGCCATCCACTGGCCGAGGAAGCCCATGCCAGTGCCGACCGAAATTACCTTTGTGCTGAGTTTGGCCTTGATCCTGAGAGGCCTGTCGTAGGGCTGTTTCCCGGTAGTCGGCAGAGTGAAGTGAAACGCCTGATGCCGATTATTGCAGAAACAGCAAAACAGTTAAAAAAACAAAAACCGGATATCCAGTTTTTGTTACCGGTTGCCTCAACACTGAAGCCGGAAATATTCAGCAACTATCTTGATGCAGCAACACCCGAGGTCACGATGATCGAAAATCGCAGCTACGATGTCATGGCCAGCTGCGATGCCATTGTTACCGTATCCGGAACCGTCACTCTTGAGATTGCCTTGATCGGTACACCGATGATCATCATCAATCGAATTTCCGGGTTTTCTTATCAGGTAGCTAAACAACTAATCAAGGTCGATCACATTGGCCTGTGTAACATCGTTGCCGGCAAGCGCATCGTCCCTGAACTCATCCAATATGAAGCTACACCGGATAAAATCAGTGCTGAAATTATAAACATACTCAGCCAACCTAATTATAGTCAATCGATAAAAAATGAATTACAGAAAGTTAGAGCTAAACTTAGTTCAAATAATGAAACCACTGATCTTGCCCGTTTGACCGTCGAACTGTTGGCGAAATAACTCAAAAATACATATACCCAAAATACTGTAGGGAAGGAGATCATCTCGTCAACCTGCGAGGCCTAATCATTCAACCCTGTCGTCTCTTCATCCAAACTCACCATCCATCATTAACCCGACTATCCCCTCTCACTAAATGTTTCTCAAAGTAAACAAACATTTTAATCCCAGTCTTTAGCCAACCTGAAAAACAGTCTTTGCATAAATAACTGACTCCCAAAATAAACTGGCAGCATACCTTAAGAAAAATATGTTATTACCGATAAGAGGATTACTTTTTAAGAAAACTATTTTGGATTGGAGATACTTATACCGATGCTCATAAAATATGCCAGATAGTCAGTTTTAGATACCACTTAGTTAATTTAGATCAGTTAAATAAATAGCTAATTGAGCCTGTTTTCTTGATTAGTTAACAATATCTTACTAAAGATCAATATAAGAGAACTCTAATATCTAGTTAGCAAACTTTGGAGACGACCATGTTAAAGATAATCAGTAGTTTTATAGCCGGTGTTGTTGTTGTTGGAATACTTGCGATCCTTTTTGCCGGACAATTTATGTTCCACGAACATGAGAGTCCCTTTGGCGTGGAAGAAACGGCAGCAAGAATTCAAGCCAATATTCAGGCCTTGTCTGATCATGGCTGGAAATTATCAGGTATTCGCAACCCGGCTAAAGCCGTTGCGGCAGCCGGCGGCAATGTAGCGCCGGTGTTGCTAGTGGAGGCCTGCAGTACAAAATATTCTGGCCCCATGCTCAAAGATGATGACACCCGCATTCTTTCCATACTTATGCCCTGCACCATTACGGTGTTCAAAAAAGACAATGGTAAAACCTATGTTGGCATGATGAATGCCGGATTGATGGGGCAAATGTTTGGCTCAAAAGTGGCTGAAATTATGGGGCATGTTGCTGAGGATCAAATGAAGTTTATTGACTTTGATCCCTCAAAACCAGCTCCTCCGCTGATCAAAATTAGACCCGGTGGTGGTGCAGGCGGTAAAGACGTGGGTGGTTGCTAAACAACAGGCTCTGGCGGAGCCAGTAATCCAGAACTCTGCCAGAGCAGATAGTAACAACACAAATTTGAATGCTATTTGAGGAGAACATCATGCACACCATCAGATCCATCTTTATTGCAGGTATGGGTTTGGCTTTCGGCATATTGGCCAGCAGTCAGGTGTGGGCAAATGCTGCCCCACCTGAAGCTGTGACTACACAAAAGAAAACTGTAGTCACTGCGGTAGCAGTTCAAGCGGCTAAAGAGAAAAAAGCTAAACGTAATTCAACCGCTGATCATTCCAAGTTCAAAGCCTTGCAGGCTGATTTTAAGACCGGCCCGGAAGTTACCCGAGCCTGTCTGGAATGTCATACTGAAGCGGCGAAACAAGTTCATAAAACCAAACACTGGACCTGGGAATACCTGAATCCGGTGACTAAGCAAAAACTGGGTAAGAAGAATGTGATTAATAACTTCTGTACCTCAGTAACCTCTAATCAGACTTTCTGTAGTGCCTGCCATGTCGGTTATGGTTGGAGTGATGACAGTTTTGATTTTAGTTCAGAGGAAAATGTGGATTGTATCGTTTGTCATGATACCACCGGGAAGTATAAAAAATTACCGGGCCTGTCAGGCCATCCTAATTACAAGTCAATGGAGTGGCCGCCTCATTCTGGTAAATTTCGTCCGGCCACGGACTTAAAAAATATTGCCCAGAATGTTGGTAAAACCAGTCGGAAAACCTGCGGTGGCTGTCACTTCTACGGTGGCGGCGGCAATGCGGTTAAACACGGTGATCTGGACAGTTCATTGAATAATCCACAGCGTTATCTGGATGTTCACATGGATGCCGATGGTTTGAATTTCAGTTGTGGTAAATGCCATCTGAGTAATTCACATGAAGTTACTGGCAGCCGTTATGCACCAACCGCGTCTGACACAGAGGGTGCATTAATACGAGGTGCAAAAGGTGATCGCAACCCAACAACCTGTCAGGCCTGCCATAGTGATCGTCCTCACAGTGCCAATGTATCTTCGAAACTAAACGAACACACCGACAAGGTTGCCTGTCAGACTTGCCATATTCCCGCCTTTGCACGAGGTGACTATAGCACCAAGATGACCTGGGACTGGTCAACGGCGGGTACCTTTGATGACAAGGGTGAGCGACTACGCATCAAGGGTAGTGGTGGTCGGGTTATCTATGACAGCAAAAAGGGTGACTTTACCTATGATCGCTATGTTATTCCTGAATATGTCTGGTTTAACGGTATTGTTAAATACACCCTCTTTGGTGACAAAGTTGCCGGTAAAGATGTGGTTAAGATTAATGAGTTCCAGGGCAGTGCGGACGATCCCGATGCTCGCATCTGGCCGGTAAAAGTTTTCCGCGGCAAACAACCCTATGATGTTGGTAACAATACCCTGGGCGTATTTCATACCGCAGGCAAGGACGATTCGGCTTACTGGGGCAATTATGACTGGGACAAAGCCATGGCCTGGGGCATGAAAGCGATGGGCGTTGAGTACAGCGGTGAAATGAAGTTTGTAAATACGGAAATGAGCTGGCCGATCACCCATATGGTCGCGCCCAAGGAAGATGCGCTGGAATGTCATCAGTGCCACAAGGAAGCGGGCCGCTTACAGGCCATCACCGATGTTTATATGCCGGGTCGAAACAATACACCGATATTGGATACACTGGGCTTTGCAATTGCCCTGCTGGCTCTGATTGGTGTTTTGATTCACGGTGCTATTCGTATCATTATGAGCAAAAGAGGATAAGACAATGGCTGAAAGAATCTATATATTCAAACGCTTTGAACGGTTCTGGCATTGGTCTCAGGCCGCACTCATTATGTTTATGATGTTGAGCGGGTTTGAGGTACATGGCGTGTACACATTTTTCGGCTTTGAAAATGCGGTGGCGTATCACACCACGGCAGCCTGGACGCTGGTGGCACTTTGGGTGTTTGCTATCTTCTGGCATTTCACTACTGGAGAGTGGAAGCAGTATATTCCAACTCTGGATAAAGCGGAGGCAATGTTTAAATTCTATCTAATCGGAATTTTCACGAATGCACCGCATCCCTTCAAGCAGACGAGGCTACATAAACATAACCCCTTGCAACTGCTGGCCTACCTACTAGTACTGGTCGTCATCAATCCACTAATCTGGATTAGCGGCTGGTTCTATCTGTTCTATAGTTCATGGCAGGACTGGGGGGTTGGCTGGCTAAGTCTGGAATGGGTTGCATTTTTCCATGTTCTTGCCGCCTTCATGATTCTGATTTTCTTCATTGCCCATATTTATCTGGCCACCGCAGGTCATACGCCGACCGCGCACATCAAAGCCATGATTACGGGTTGGGAAGATACAGACTAAAATTCATGATGTTAAGAATGATTATCATTGATTTAAGCATTAACGTGATAAAACAGACAAGCCTCAAGCTGCTTGTGGCCTGTCTGTTTTTTGTTTCAGTGTTCAATACTTCATCTATTTTTGCGGGCGGTTTAAATGATCCCGATGCGATTCCCCATGTTGGTAGTCGTGCACGGGAAAGTTATATTTCCTATCTATATGCCACCGATCACAAGGCCTTTGCAATTGGTCCTGGAGGTGCATGGGCCTGGCGGGAAAGTTTGGGTAGTGAAGAAGAGGCTCAACGGGACGCGATTGAATATTGTCAGCGCTACACTCAGCAGCGTTGTGTTACCTACGCACTGAATAATAAACTGGTATTTGATGTTAAACAGTGGACAACGTTATGGGGGCCTTATTTTACAAAAAGCGAAGCCAGAAAACTGGCAGAAGGAAATAAAAGAGGCCAACGCTTTTATGATCTTGCCTTTAAAAATGGAAATGGCAAACAGCTTAAATTATCTGACTATCGAGGCAAAGTCGTATTTCTGCATTTTTGGGGTTCATGGTGTCCCTCCTGCATGATGGAATTCCCCTCCTTACAACGTCTACAAAACATAATTAACAAAGAAGAAGATAGCAAAGTTGAATTTATTATTCTACAGGCAAGAGAATCCTTTTCTGACTCACGCCAGTGGGCCGATAAAAACGATTTCACCGATTTGATC
This sequence comes from uncultured Thiohalophilus sp., assembly GCA_964575555.1. GTDB lineage: Bacteria > Pseudomonadota > Gammaproteobacteria > UBA6429 > Thiohalophilaceae > JAADGZ01. Next base: position 19,582 of record CAZNRP010000051.1, read on the forward strand.
TTATATGATTCCGGTGCGAAGGCTGATGATGACACTAATTTCCTATTAGCAAATGGGGCGACAATAGCTGATCGCGACATTGCCCGCCTATTTCCTAGCAGTTACATCATCGATAAAAATGGAGTCGTAGTTTTTTCTCATCGAGGTGCGGTTAATAACTGGCTGGAGTATATTGAACTGATACAGGATGTTGCAGATCAAACAAATGGGGTCAGAACAGAATGACACTTAGTTAAGAAAGCAATAAACTAAATCCCCGTCATTCCGGCATTTTTTAGCCGGAATCCAGCCTTTTAGTCTTCTGGATCCCGGCTAAGGGCATGCCGGGATGACGGAAAAGAGCTTAACTAAGTGCCCTTCGGGTCAGAACACAATAGATTCTAATATAGATTAATCGTTGGCTAATCAAATCATCACTATTTGAACCATTATTAAATAAACAGTGTGACTAGTTTCCAACACGATCAAGCATTGGCTTTTTGGTTGGAATCAACAATACAGGGAATGAGTATGCTGCCCCCGGAATTCTGCTAGCGTTACCGATAAACGTTTATTGATATTCCCATTCATCCTTTTCATTCAGACATATATTTGCCTCCGTAGTTAATACCAATTTAGTTTGTTCCCATGCTTCAATTTTAAGATCACGGCACTCACGATTATTTTTCTTATATATTTTCACTAAACTGATTTTAAAACGCTGATCCTTGTCGAAATTTTTCCATTTACGCGAATCATTTAACTTTCCTGAGGTAACGAGATTTTTACCATGTTCTTCAACCAGTGCGATGTCTTCATCCATATAATCATCGGCCTCAGACTTAGACAAGCCCATGACACTGCTGCCGAAATTACCTGCGAGCCGGAAGGGTGCCGTAATTAAGCCACCTAAGGCACCGGTTATCATTCCAGAGCTCGCATCTCTGGCTGCAATACGCGCCTTACCAATCATTGCATCGATGCGATCCAGGGTTACTGGTACTTCTTTTCTAACTTCTTCAAGTTGTAACAACGCATCACTTGCTATCGGTTGATAGTTTTTCATTTCTGTTGATACAGAGACAACGGCAGCAGAGGCCTTATCTGCAGTAGCTAATGCCGCAGGAAGTTGTTCACGCACGGCAGCGACTTCATCTAACACCGCTGGAATTTGTTCTCGTGTTTTACCAACTTCAATTAAAATTGGTGGAATACTTTCCCGTATACTTTTCACTTCTCCAAGTATTGGGGGAATGGCCTCACGCGTGGCACTCACCTCAGCCAGTATCGGTGGTATCAGATCACGTATTTGAGCCACTTCATCCAGTACCGGTTCTATTTTTTCACTGGTAATGCGAACATTCTCCAGAATATCCGGTATCTGTCGAACAAACTGTGATAATTCAAAGGTGAAATAAGCTAAGGACGCGGCCATGGCTAAAATGCTAATGGCTAATAGTGTCGAGGGTTTATTGTTTTTATCTGCCATATAATCTTCCTTAATCAAAAAAGCTAGAGAAAATACTGCGAATAGAGTGCTTGATCTGTTCGTCCTTCGACAAGGCTCTCCTGAGCAACACCGAAGGGCTTCCTTCGACTAGCTTCCTTCGACTAGCT
>CAZNRP010000052.1:0-20945 GCA_964575555.1 uncultured Thiohalophilus sp.
GATCTTTGCTGCCCTCATCGGTCATGCCCATTCTGACATTCACAATTTCTTCCAGTTTAAGAAAAACTTCTGCCACACCTTGAGAACCGACATTATGCGCGGTATTTTTGCGTTCCCAGAAGGTAATCCCATTCACCCAGGGAATGGTAATCGAATCACCGCGCCAGCCGACATACATGCCCAGCACCTTTCGCGGTGAATGCCCGTGCGTGCGACTATTCATGGCCTCGGCTTCTGCAAGTTTAGAAAGCAACTCACGAAACTTCAGTACATTGTCATCACCGGGGCGGGCACTGTGATGCCAGCCATGCACAAAGGTCACCAGTAGCACATCCTGTTTGCCGGCAATGGGATAAAAATAATCCAGCACATTTTCCAGTTGCGGACGTTTACGCAACTGACCCTGATCGTCAAACTCGACAAAGCCCAGATGATATTCTTTATCCGTGCCTTTTTGAGAATACTGTATTGCTGCCTGCGCGCAGTCACCCGCCTTAACGTAATTACAGGCTTGTTCTAATTTTATTTCAGTTCGATAATTTGTGTTTTGGGCACAGCCACTGATTACGCTGATAATGGCAATGAGCAAAACCAAAGATGTTATATTTTTTAGCATCATCTCTCTCCCTGTTGCGGTTGCAATAAATAGCCATCGGTGGGTAGGTGGCTGATGAGTGAAAAATTATTCGTTAAAATTAACCCGGCCTTCACGAAAATCTTTCACCGAAAATCGTTTATAGCCTTCCGGCAAAACAAATAAATTTTTATCCAACACTATATTTTCTTTAAAATCCATTAAAGCCCGCCCTTTACCATTGTTATCCCATTCCTGTACGGGAAAGCCAAACTGCAGGTAACGATTATAAGAAAAAATATTCCGTGATAATTCACAGGGGTTCTGTTGATCGGCTGGAAGGAATTGCAGGGTCGTCGCATTCTGACTGGCAAGTATCACATTAAAGGCACGAGTAGCCTCCAATGCATCATTTAATAACCCGTCCACGGCCACCACATCATAGCAATGCTGCTGATTGGTACTGAAAACATAATGCTGTGGTTTTATTCCGACAATCTTCGGCGCATCGTTCATGCTGTCCTGTTTTTGCACATCCTGCTTCAAAGCAAACGGCGGCACCACTTTCAATGTCTGTGGTGAAACCGACATGATGGTTTGCTCATCGCTGCTGATATTGAAAATAATATTGTCTTTACGATCAAATAGAATAAAATCAATTGCACCCTCACCATCATCAAAACGCATATATCTATCAGTAACGATCACCCGGGTCTGATAGGGTTCTACATCTTTTTCATATTCTGAGAATACCAGCACCGTACCTTTTTGTTCGGCGGCTGAAATGCTAGCGGATAAGATGCACAGGCCCAGAAACAAATTGATCAATCGATATGAAATCATCAGCCCGTCCCATCCAGATAATCCAGTTCCTGTTCAGAAAAGCCGGCCCGCCGGCGGGCGTCTCGATCGATCGGACCCTTTTTATACGCTTTCATATATTGTTCCAGCAATTCACAAAATTTCACTTCTGAATCCAGCCCCCGTTGCTCACAGAGATACACAAACCAGCGTGAACCGATTTCGACATGACCAACTTCATCACGCTGAATAATTTCAAGAATATTGACAACTTCCTGATATCCTGCTTTACGAAAACGCGCCATGATCCCAGGTGTGACATCCAGCCCCCGCGCTTCTAACACGCGCGGCACCAACGCCATGCGTACTAACGGATCATGAACGGTCTCCAGTGCCATTTTCCAGAGACCACCATGTGCATTAAAATCACCATAGTCATGGCCCAGAGTTTTCAGATAATCCCGCAACAATGTGAAATGATACGCCTCTTCATCGGCAACCTGAATCCAGTCCGCGTAATAACGGCTCGGCAATCCACGAAAACGATAGACCGCATCCCAGGCAAGGTTAATCGCATTAAATTCAATATGACAAAGCGCGTGAATCAACGCTGCTCGTGCTTTAATACTATGCATACCACGCTTTGCCAGACCTTGCCGCTCAACCAGCTCCGGCTTATCCGGCCGACCCGGCTCATCCACCGCAACCACACCTGATTCCGCCAGAATAAAATCGCCCTGACGCCAGCGCTCAGCGGTTACCCTGGTTAGGCTAAGCTTGGTATCGACATCACAGGCAGATAAGCACGCACGTGCCTGCGGGTATAAATCATGTTCTTCTGGCATTATTGAATTTTAACAGACCTGTATCGATGATGCTGACTCTCTTATTTAATAGGCTCTAATCGCCCTGTTTAAATGCCAGCACAATATCCATAACATTCGTGCCTGTTATTCCCGTGCTAATCAGATCACCGGCCGCTTCAAGAAAAGAACCTGAATCCCTCTGCTGTAAAGCAGACTGCAAATTCATCCCCTGCTCTTCACCACGGTGGACAGTACTTCCATCAACAATCGCTCCGGCATCATCGGTTGATCCATCCGTCCCATCTGTACCTGCCGCCAGCAAAACAATATTCAAACTTCCGGCCAGTTCCTGTGCGACCACTAAGGCCAGGTGTTGATTGCGCCCACCCCGTCCCGGCTTCGCGGGTAAAGTCATGGTCGTTTCACCACCCCAGATATGTAAACCGGCTTCAGCAGTTTGTTGCAAATAATCAGCAATCAGTTTTCCCTGCACCACGGCATCTCCCTCAAGCGGCTCAATATGGTGGTGAACAATCATTCCCATTTCACCGCCAAGCAAAACAAGCTGCTCACAGGCCAGAGTATTACTGGCAATAATCTGATGATTTATGCGGATATTTTTATGTTGAAAGCTTCGACAGCTAAGCGCAGCCTGTTGCATGGACAAAATCCAGTCAGGCAATATGGGGATTTCCTCTTTTGTCGACGCTGATGAGCTTATTGGAACAAACAGTCCCGAGCCAATCACCGCCAGATCATCATCGGGCACATCAGAAAGAACAAGATGCTCAATAGCGATATTCGGCGGCACACAGGCCAACAAGCCACCGCCCTTGATACAGGACACCGACTGACGAATCCGGTTCATTGTCTGAATACTCAAGCCCCCACTCAACAACCATTGATTCAGGCGAACCAGATCTTTTAGCGGTGTAGGCGCAGGCAGGCACTCGATCAATGCCGATGTTCCTCCCGACGTTAGCACCAGCAAGTCAGCATCAGCGGGTAAACAGGACAACCAGTCACGTAAGTCCTCCCCCGCTTTCAAACTGTGCATGTCTGGTAGCGGATGCCCGGCTTCAATGCAGTGGATACCTGGCTGTTTTTTGATTCCGTCACAGTGATCATGCCGGGTAACCACCCATGCATCAATAATACGCTCACCCAGCACCTGTACGGCTCCTCGTGCCATTGAAGCTGCTGCTTTGCCCGTGGCAAGAAGGACTATTTTATCCGCCGTCAATGGCCTTTTTTGCAAAGCCTGTGCAACCCGCACGTCACCCCGAATACCCTCAAGCAATCGCTGGTAAATCTGTATCAATCGTTTACAGGTGTTTACAGATGTTAATGTTTCCATGCACTAATCTTATTACTCATAATGATGATAGAGATAACCGCCATGTTACCAAAAACTGTTTATGAAATATTACCACTACTGTATATCACCGTCGGTATCGTCACTATCAGCAGCCTCAGCTCAATCACCGGAATTATCTCAGGCTTGTTATTAACCTGTACGGGCATCGTTATTTTCATAATGCGTCTGCAAAACCGTCGTTCATATTGCAAGCTGGCTAAACCCCGCCCATCTCACCTGGCGACCTAAACTAACCCTGGCGGTAGTGACATACTGTTGCGCTACCGCCAGTTCTACCCATATTACCGCGGACAAGTATTGTTTTAAATTTAGCAATACAAACATGTCGGGATCTTTAACGTCCCACTATTAATGTGCCGTATTTTAATAACTTTCATAAATTCATTAATAAACAGCCGCTTAAAATATATTTTTCATAAAACATATTTGTATTTTGTCGTGTTTTTTTACACTTTAGATGAACACATCTAACCCACCCCTCCCATATATATGTAAGCTATTGTATTGCATGCCCTTATTATTTCTGGCACGCACCTTGCTCTATACATATCCATAACAACAATATTTCATAGGCACTTTTACTAGCGTATGAATATTCAACGACGGCAATCAATAAAGCCTCGTGATAATACTGGGAGGGTGCAGGGGGAGGCCCACAAGATGGCGGTATCGGGATTAAAATAATAATCATTCCCGGAACCCGCCATTTTTTTTTGCCTTTTTTTCACTCTTACCACCGCCCACGATTTACCTCTGTTTCTAATAAATCTCAGCCACACGCTATCCCCCTACCGCTTCTGCACACCAATTAACCATATAAATCCATCGTTAGCCTGCTCATTATTTTTAAGTTAAAACTTCCTTAAAGGGTAAATATATTATTAATATCACCTATAATTACCCTGTTGGGTAATTATAGGTTTACTCTAAAGGGTAATTATTCTAATATAATTAACATATTTACCCTTTAAGGAGATTTTTATGCAAGAAGTGCTTTACCGACTCCTTGAACAAATTATTGAAGCCAGCCAAAAACAGGGTATGGATCAAAAAACACTGGTGGCCAAAGCTGGCCTCGGTGCCAGTACCTTATCCAAACTCAAACAAGCGGATGACGTGCGTCTCTCAACCCTGGTGCGACTGGCTAATGTCGTCGGATTGCGGCTCACACTCAGCTCAAACGATCCGGTACTGGAAAAATTAATTGAACGGAATTTTTTCGATAATGAAGAATAAGCAGACAAGCTCATGAAAACAGATCGGGAAGCCGTGGTCTGGACTCGTTGTGGTGATGCGCCACTGAAAATGGGGCGTTTTACCATGACCACGACAGAATGCCGCTTTAGCTATGAAGCAGACTACATCAGCAGTAGTCTGCCGGGACTGGGGGTGCTCTACAAACCCGATTTTGTCGGTACCACCACCATCGCCTGGAAACGCTCACCCTACTTCGATTTCCTGCCTCAGTTGCAAACACTGATCCCACCAGCCAGCGATGATAATTTCCAGCGCCAGTTAATTCTCTCCTATCTGGCACAACAGGATCAGATGCCGGAGCCGGGTTTTCAAAGTGACTGGGCCATCCTCATGGTTTCCGGACACGGCGGTATCGGTCACCTGGATGTTTTCAGTGATGATGAGCAGGCCCGCGACTGGTATGCCAATAATCGCCCATCTGAATTATTCCCGGTTAAAAATGAATTTGGCTTTTCGTTAAAAGAGTTCCTGACCTGGCTGGATGATAGTGCTGGTGGAACCCTGCTGGAAACACTCGGCCCTACTCCCAGTGTAGGTGGTGCTATTCCTAAACTATTACTCTCGATTCCCCGTGATGGCTGGGATGGACGCATTGGCCTGCCCACCCGGGGAGCAGTGGAAGGGCGCACCGATGTTGTACTGAAATTTGAAAAAAATACCTATCCCGGTATCGTTGAACTGGAAGCCCTGGCGCTGGAACTTCACCGCGAAGCCGGCTTTGATGTTCCCCGCTACTGGACGACCCAGATCAACGGCATGCCAGCCATCGCCATCGAACGTTATGATCGAGACAGCAAGGGCAAACCCCTGTTTACGGAAACCCTGTATTCCGTGCTGGCCACCGGTGACAGTCGCATCAGCAATCATTACAGCAGCAGCTATGATGCGATAGGGAATGCCATTGATCGCTCCCCTATACCGATAGTCTCAGAACCCATGCAGGCCAAGCTACATTTACTCAAACGCCTGCTCATGTCCTTTGTCAGTGGTAATGGTGATTTGCATCTGGAAAATCTTTCCCTGGTTCAGTGTGGGGAACAGATCTGTTTTTCACCCGTTTATGATCCCACCCCGATGCGCGCCTATAGTCGCCACAACATGCTTAGCGTTATGCCGTTTGGCAACTACGGTGAACTCGATGCCAGTGATACGCCGGTTGACTTCACTCGCGCCGTGTCTGGCCTGAGCAAAAACCTTGGCATTAATCGAAATGTATTAAAAGAGATGCTTGAAGAGGTACTGCATGTTAGCCGTGATTACGAAGAACAGATTCAATCGCTGCTAAGCTTGCCCGCTGATAATAAAAACCATCTAGGTAAAATCATCCAGACCATGCGCGCAAAATTAACGACAATATTAGCCGTATAAACCAACAACCCGCTGCAAAGCAGGGGCGGTATAATGAAAGCCTCTGAAAATGGCTAAGGCTTACCGTTAAATAGCCTGACCTCATTTTCTCTTTACATTCATACCACTTTATCTCGCCGATCCGTTATCGTATCTATATGCTGAGTGAAACGAAACGCATCATTCTCTTACTGCGCGAGCGATGCGCTTCGTTTCACTCAGCACATCCTACCGGTTAGCATCACCTCAAAATAGTAAGCGGGCTTACTTCACACCAGGGAACGGCCGAGCCTTGTTGAGTCTCACCGCCTGTAGGCCGTGGTTTTCCTATATCGAATTACTCCGTATCACAGCCCATTACGATACGCATGTTTCGCGCATAGCTATTAATTTCCCCGTAAACCGGGGGACATTTATTCTTAACCCTTTCTACGACATACTCGGTTTTAGCGAGATAGAGATTACTATTATCTTCGCCTGCAATATTATTTTCTGTCACCGTGTTTTTTGTAGTCACCGCACTCGTATTCGAGCTCGCCACCGATACCGGAGCTGTTTCCTCGAATGCTATCCCGCTTTGTTCCTGAGTATAATGGCTACGGGTAAAACTCAAAGTTGAAATATTATTTTTTACTGACCGAGTGCTAGCAGTATTGGTGTACGGTTCATTAGTGATAAATGATTCCTGAAAATCAGGATCATATTCTTCCTGCTCATGCCTTTCCAGCGCAGAAGTTTCTGGCAAATAATCTACGCTATCAGAATTATCTGTTAAATCAGAATCTAAAGTTGAGTCCAAATTCTGGTTTAGTTCATTTTGCTGTTCACGCTCATTAGCCATATCCGTGGGCCGGTATTGTTGAGCCTGCGTCTGTTGAGAAACCTCAGGCTGACTATCGCTACTATCAGAATGTTCAGCAAGTTCAAGGAAATGAACACTTTGTGGACTGGCAAGAAAAAACATCAAAGGAAATACAAGTAAGGCCGAAAGCACCAGCCAGCCACTCCAATCTGCTTTAAAAACCACGAGACACCCCGTACATTATGTAAAACACGTGAGTTTAACGGGATATATTGACAGCGATATGACAGCTGAGTCCGGCATATTTAAAGGGAATGGGTATTCGTTATGCCAGCTACAACTGTAGGTACAACTTCAGCCGTACACGGTCGAAGCCTCCCCAACCGTTTCCCTCGCCCCCGTTCGATTGAAATCGAATCTACAGGTGGAGGATGAATGACTCCCGTAAAAATTTAACATAAAAATTCATTCAAAAACTTTGCGCCGCAATGCCTTGGTCTGACCACGTTTGGTTTTTTTATCCATGCGTTTTTTCTGCGAGTTACGAGTGGGTCGGGTAGCTCGGCGTTTTTTCTGAATCACCGTGACACTTTGAATTATCGCCTGCAGTTGAAGCAATGCGGCTTCACGGTTCTGTAACTGACTCCGGGTTTTCTGTGCCTTAATTATGATCACGCCGTCTTTTGAAATACATTGGCGATTGAGTTTCAACAAACGTTCTTTATAAAAGGCAGGCAAAGAAGAGCGGCGAATATCAAAACGTAGGTGAATTGCGGTGGAAACCTTATTAACGTTCTGCCCACCCGCACCCTGAGCACGAATAGCAGAAAAACTTATTTCGGTATCGGCAATGGAGACACTGGAGGAAATATATAACATCACACTGGTTCAGGCGCGGGAAACAAATTTACCGGTGCCGGTATTAATCTTAATTGTTTCGCCCGGCTCAAGATACTCAGGAACCTGAACTTCCAGGCCGGTCGACACCGTAGCGGGTTTGGTTCGTCCGGTGGCCGTTGCCCCTTTGATTCCCGGTGTCGTATCGGTAATTTCCAGACTCACCGACTGCGGTAGTTCTATCGCCAAAATATTACCGTCCACCAGCAGGGCCACAATACCTTCCAGACCTTCCTTTAAATAGCCCAACTGCCCGGCTAGATCGTCTTCATTCAAACTGTACTGAGTATAATCATCCATGTTCATAAAAGTGTAGATATCACCATCTTTATAGGAATATTGCACCTGGGTGCGCAGGCAGTCTGCTTCTTTTAGAAAATCATCACCTTTGTAGGATTCATCCAGCTTTTGTCCAGTCTGTAGATTATTAAAACGAATTTTATACAGGGTCGAGGCACCACGCGATGAAGGACTTTTGGCTTCCACCTGTTTAACAGCATGTGGCATACCATTGATATCCACCACCATTCCTCGTTTAAGATCACATGCCTTTGGCATTCTGCTACTCCTGATATTGTTGATTTCAAATCGCCGTCAACTCGTGCGACGGACTCATTATCCCTGCATTTTAAATAACTGCAGGCAATAGCTCTAGCATTTTCAACGAGAATCGTTGCAGAAGTGTAAATCTGAGGTAATTAACCTGAAACCGGTTATAACAAAATAAAGTAGGAGAAATCGTAGAGGCCGCCATTCCGACATGATTTTAGCTAGAATCTAGTAACTCGAACTATAGATTCCAACTAAAACCATACTGGAAAGATACAACTTTATATTATTTATGATGGTATTTCGTTTACCTGCCCTTCTCACTCAGCGTTCAGCTTAAGTCGCTTATTTTTTACAGGTCGATAACAAAACGGCCGTCGGCCCCTTACAGGGATCCGATGAAAATCCTGAGTCTTTATCCGATTTTACCGGTTTTTTCGTAAGCGCGCTGACAGGAATTTCCTCAACTACTTCAAGCTCACTATCTTCAGCCGGGAAAGGATCAACCGTATCGTCAAAACTCATGGACTGTTGTCTGGCAATAGATCGTGATTTTGCTTCCCGCCGGTATTTTGCGGCTGCCAAAGCGGCTTCCTGCTGTTCACGAAGCCTGGCTTCCAGCTCCTGTTGCTCACGGAGCTTCGCTTCAAGTTCTGCTGCTCTGGCACGTTCCAGTGCTAATGAAGCTTTCTCTTTCGCCAGACGTTCGCTTTGCTTCGCACGCTCCGCCGCCATCTTGGCCTGTATTAATTCCTCTCTGGCTTTCGCAATGGCCAATGTCGCTTCCTTTTCACGTTTATGAGCAGCAGCCTGTGCCTGCGACACCTCTTTTTCCTGTGCGGCCAATCGAGCCTTGTTTAAATCAATTTCACGCTGGTGTTCAATTGCCTGTAATTTCCGGGCAAATTCATTTTCAATTTTATTCATTCGACCTGCAATTTCACTTTCACTCAAAGCAGGTGCAGTCAGGTTATCCATTTTATATAAAATCAAAATCGCTGCAGAAATAAGAACGCCAAAAGCAAGCCCCAGAATAATAAAACTCAGCTTACCTGAACCACGATTAGACGCGATAGTAGGTGCTTGGCTCGACTTCTCACTTATCTCCGGCTCATTCACCATTGAATTGCCCGAATATTTTGGCTCAACAGGAGTGATGTCTACTACCACTTCATTCCCTTTGGCATTTTTCAGTGTTGTGTTTTTATTTGGCTCACTGCTTTCTAATGTCTTTTTCAAATCCATCGCTTTTGAAAAATACTCGGCCTGTTTTAATGATGTCACTGATGCTTTAGGTCTGGGTGCAACAATGTCGGAACTTGAAACAGTCTGCACATGGCTTGCGGCAGAAGCCGCAACCGCAGAGAGTGAAGCATGCTCATTATTGGCAACGGCTTCACTGAGCGGAGCCGCATTTTCCTGAACCAAACTTTCCACGTGGCGACCTTCATCTGCAATCTGTGTTTCCAGTTCAGGTTTTATTTCTGCAGCACTCACTTCTTCATTTAACTCATGGTAATGAGGCAAAATTGTATTTTCATCACGCTCTTTCACCACATCATCGACAATACGCTTATCGATCACCTTCAGACTTTCTGCAAATCCATACACCAGTGCGGTATCACAAAGCAGATTAATTAAACGGGGTAGGCCCCGACTATGGTGATAAACCGCCAGACAAGCACTATCATCAAATATATTGGACTGGGCACCGGCAACTTTCAAGCGGTGATGCACATAGGCACAGGTTTCAACTTTAGTCATAGCATCCAGTTTGTAGTCAACCGCAATGCGTTGGGCAAATTGGCGTAATTCCGGGCGCTGCAAATTCTTCAACAAGCCCGGCTGCCCCATCAAAATCATCTGCAGTAACTGATCCTTGTCCGCATTGATATTGGACAGCATACGCAATTCTTCCAGTGCAGATGGAGACATGTTCTGTGCCTCATCTATGATTAACACCGTATGACGTTTATTGGCATACTGCTCTATCAGGAAGTCAACAAAACTCTGGTAGAGTTCCGTTTTTGATTTTCCCTGGTAAGGTAGATCAAACGACATTAGAATCCAGGCCAGGAGCTCTTCAAAGGAATCATGTGTATTGGACAGTAAACCGATGGTAGTATCTTCATCGAAACGGTTTAGTAAATGACGAATAAGCGTGGTTTTTCCAGCACCGGCCTGACCACTGATAACACAAAAACCAGCCTGATTGAGGATGCCATATTCCAGCAGAGTCAGGGCCTTATGATGATGACGACTAAGGTAGAGGTATTCAGGATCGGGCAAAAGGGAAAATGGCTTCTCTGTCAGACCATAATAATTTTCGTACATACTCATCCACCCCTACATTATAATTATATTATTCATTTATCTTTATAGGGGAAGACTATCATAAGATATAGGCACTTATCTCCTAATTCTCATGATGAAACAAGCGCTAAGCATATTATCGATATTTGGTTATTTAATTAAATACTTATCTTTATGGCATGCGGGCATAAAAAAACGGGGTTATATTAACCCCGTTTTTTATTTACAGACTATTTTAAACTGTCTTTGCTACACGTCTTCTACGCTTTTTCTTTTTAGGCTTGTTAAGAATTTTATCGGCTCTTACTATCACCTTAAGATAAGCCGACGCACGTTTCTGACCTTCTTTCAAACCCTTTAATTCTTCAGCCAGACTTGCCTTAGCAGGTTTCAGCTTATCCGCCATTCTCTTAACAGTCGTCAGTTCTTTTTCCACCTCACGCAAGGCTTTGCGGGTATCGGCAGCCGGTGCTTTTTTCAGTTTAATGGAAGCAGCTTTCTTGCGCCGTGTTAAAAGTGCGCGCTTTTTACTGATCCGTTTACTCTCGGCTAGCATTTTTTTCGATTCATTGCTGCAAGTAGCAATGGCTTGAGCACCATCATTGGATGCTGATTCAAGATCACCCATTGCACCTGACACCAGCTTTTCCAATGCAGCACTTTTCATCACGGTTACTTTTCTCTTTGGCATATATTCATTCTCCTGTTTTCATTTTCCTAATAACCTGCAAGCCAATATTTTTAATCCCAATCAGAAAAAACCAGAATACACTTGCAGCATTTAGTTACTTAATAGTACTTATAGCATCTTATTCTAAAATTTCAAAATCTGTTGCAAATAAATTTCTTTTCTGCTTTATAATTAGTAACGCATGAGATAAGAAAAAATAAAATGAAAACGATTAATTATGATTTTTTGTTATTTCGAAAACGCTCAAGCGTAAAACAAACAGCCTCTCAACAAGCAGGTAAGAAATAAACGCTAAGTTCACATCCAGGCGACCATGCACGATTGAAACCGAACCTGCAATATGCCTTAGCAACAAACTGCAGAGAGTTAAATCAAGAAGAAATTAAAACTTAAAATACGTAAACTTATCTGTCTTGAGCAATTAGCTGTTATTTACTCAATTATTTCGACTGACATTCCTGTTTCCAGCTGTCCCTCACCATTCGCGATCACATTTTGTCCAAAAAATATTTTATTTTCCCTGCGTCGAAAAGTACTTAACGTTCGGGTAGGTTCAGCACTTTTTCTGCCGCTATCCGGGTCAATATTGGGAATTATGCAGCGGCTGCACGGTTTTACAATACGAAAATTCAACTCACCAATACGGATCATTTTCCAGTTATCTTCCGCAAAAGGCTCACAGCCACTGACCACTAAATTTGGACGAAAACGGCGCATGGCCACAGGCGTAGAGAGACGTTGGTTAAGATCATCCAGTGATGCCTGTGAGATAAGTAAAATGGGGAATCCATCACTGAAAGCGGTGCGTTCTCCTGCCTGTGCAAAATCCGTGTCTACCCGACGGACTTCATCTTCAGGGAAAAAAACCAGCCTACAGTCTAATTCCAGGAACCGGCTTAACCAGTCCGCAACTTCGTCACCACAATCCACGGCCATACAACTATCTTCCCATACGCTCACCAACTGTCGGGGTGAATTCAGTGAACTGGAAACGCTAATATCCGGCATGCCAGCAGTCTGAAGCGTCAAATTATTATTCTCCAAGATCGGCTGAACCAGACACATTCGTGCTTTTTTCCGCTGGGTAATCATTTTCCAATTTTCATCTACCACCATCCAACGCCGATCAAATTTAAAGCCTAGAGAGTCAATCAAAATATTATTCAGCCTTATCTGACGCAGCGATTTCACCGGATAAATAGCTAATTCACTCACTTTAATTTCTCTCATAGTTCTCTCCTGATAATTCTTGCCTGACTAAATAAACATCCCTAATACCTTAATTATTGGCATAGAGTGACTACTCATAACCCTTAACGCTCACCATTTTGAGGTGATTGTGAATTTGTAGAATGTGCTGGATAAATAACGAAGCGCATCGCTTGCGTAGACAAAAAATGATGCGTTTTGTTTCACTCATCATCCTACAGGTTTATATATTAACGAATAGGTGGCGTCATTCGATTTTATACGGGGCCGGATAGTATATTAGATATGTTATTTTAAAAGAGAAGCGGCCCACACACAAAATAACACGTTTGCCGCAAACCACGGAGGTGCAAAAATTCTGCTTATTTATTTTTATTCTATTTTGATTTCTTGAAAATGGATATAGGACAACAGGTATCAAGCCATATGCCGCAGCAGTACCGCATCATCACCATCTTTGCCCAGACGCTGGTAAATATCTTTCAATGCCATGTATTCTGTTGCGAAGAAATTTTCATTCCCTAGAATATCCAGCAGCTTTGAATTACGCATCACATCTAAAATCTGCCTTTTCAAGCCGCTAAATACCAGTGTAATGCCATTATCCTGTAGCCGTTGTATTAAATGACGTACCACTTCTTCACCTGAAGCATCCAGCTGGTTAATGCCATCCCCCACTACTAAAATATATTTGGCATCTTTTTTATCACTGACGGCCTCAAGAATCGTATCTTCAAAATAAGAAACATTGGCAAAATAGAGTGAGCCATCAAATCTCAGCACCACAATTTCATCATCACTAAGCAGTCCAGAATGCATGGTCAGATCACGCAAGGTGCCATCAGGGTAACGCCCCAGCAAAGCTACACGGGGTTTCATGGTGCGATATAAGTACAAACCTAAGGCCAGACCTGCACCGATCATAATGCCCTTATCCAGGTGAGGAGCAAAACCGAGGGTACAGAAAAAGGTGACCATCGAGGCAATACCATCGTGTTTATTCGTATTCCACGCGTGTTTAACCGCCGTAAAATTAATCAGACCAAAGACTGCCATAATAATAACGGCTGCCAGCACGGCTTTTGGTAAGTGGTATAGTAAGGGCGTTAAATATAATAAGGTAAGCAGCACAATCATCCCGGTAACCACAGAAGAAAATCCGGTTTTTGCCCCGGCCGTTAAATTAACAGCCGAGCGGGAGAAGGAGCCGGAAGCCGGGTAAGATTGGAAGAAACTGCCGACAATATTACCCAGTCCCTGTCCGATTAACTCTTGGTTGGGATCGATGCGATGCCGGGTTTTAGCTGCCATGGCTTTAGCAATCGAAATCGCTTCCATAAAACCAACCAAAGCAATAATAATTGCACTGGGTAATAGTGTGCCGAACAGTTCCAGATCGATAACCGGCATGGACATCGTCGGCAAACCTTCGGGGATCTCGCCTACAACCATGCCCCCCATTTCCTCAAATTCAAGAATAAAGCTGAGAACAATTGTTCCCACCACCGCCACCAGCACGCCGGGTAATTGCGGCGTATATTTTTTCATTAGCCACATCAGCAGAAAAGCCCCCAGTCCCATTAACAGGGTTGGCCAATGTGTATCTCCCATTTGCTGCAACACTCCCCAGATGCGGACCGTGATAAAGGGATCATTAGGACTGCCAGGCATATCCACGCCAAAGATTTTCGATAACTGAGATAAACCAATGACCAGTGCAGCAGCATTGGTAAAGCCCACTATTACAGGGTGCGAAAGGAAATTTACCACAACACCCAAACGAAACAGTCCTAACAAAAACTGGAACACCCCCACCAGCAAGGCCAGAAACATGGCCAGTGGAATATACTGACCGGCCAGTTCAGGATTATCCAGAGCAGTACCACCTACCACAGCCGCAATCGCGGTTGCCGTCATTAGCGACACGACTGCAACCGGCCCCGTACCCAGTTGTCTCGATGAACCCCAAAGTGCCGCCACTATTACCGGCAAAAAAGATATATATAGACCAAAGTAGGCGGGTAATCCGGCCAGATTTGCATAGGCCATAGATTGAGGAATCAGAACCAGCGCAACCGTCAGGCCAGCGATTAAATCAGCACGTAAAACCGCAGGATCGCGCAACTCACCCAGCCAGGAAAGAAAAGGGAATAAGCGTAGTAAAAAACCTGAAGATTGATTCTGCTGCTCCCCCATTGAACGACCTCATTAAGCTATCTTGTTGAAATACAGGGCAATATTAACTACCATCTCGGACTCGGTACACCACCAATACAGACCCAGCACTAGCAAACATCACCTCTACACTAGAGGAGTAAATCTATCATTAAACGCGCACACTCACAAAATATTCACACTTTCTTTACGTCTTATTAACATTAATCCCGCTAGCATCATTGATATGATGCATATTTGGGTATCTTCCGACAAATGATAAAATCAGAGTCAAAATACAGCTTGGTACTCAGGAGAACAGCATGTTAAAAAGTATCGCCAATACACTAAAAACCATGGGAGAAGCATTTACCCTGGCTAATACTGGTGACATGCTCAATGACCAACAAAAAGCCGAGGTGCTAGCGCCATTACAATCAAGCACCGCCGCTTCCCCGTTTTCTCAGAAAACACCCGTCTATTATAATGAAGAGCTTACTGACTCCATTTGATGATCTATTCTCCTTCGTCGCTAACATCCTGCCAGCCTCTTTCAAAACATTTATTTACCGCCATTACGAGTAGTACACACTTCGGCATAATCTTATATGCCTGTTTAAACCTGATCTCCCCGCAACGTTGATGTGGATCAATGGCATCTCCATTAGTCTTTCCTAAACTAATTCATGCCTCATGCATTTTTGCCAATTAAATCAGGAGATGAAAACATTATGAGTGCCACCGACAAAGCCGCCATTTCTGAAAAAGCCTACGAACTCGCCTTCAACTATGAACTGGAATACGGCTGCTGTCCGCAATGCGTGTTGACCACCGTTAAAGAAACCGTTGGCTATGTCACCGATGAGACGATTAAAGCCAGCCATGGTCTTTCCGGCGGCGGTGGCTTAACGGGTGTGGGTGCTTGCGGGGCCTTAACCGGAGGGCTGATGGCACTAAGTTGCAAACGCGGGCGTGAGCGCGAAAACTTCAGTAAAGGAAAATACATCACCAATTTCAAACACGGGCAGAAACTGGTCGAGCGTTTTAAAGCCGAGTTCGGGGGAGTCACCTGCCAGGAATTACAACAGCAATTTACCGGCAAAACCTTCGATCTCTGGAATGCAGAAGAATATGCCCAATTTGATAAAGAGCGCGAACACCAGTGCGCCCATGCCTCTGCCATGGTTACTAAATGGGTGGTTGAATGGCTGTAAACGTTCCGCATACATGACGGGACAGCCGTGATAACGGATAAAGAGCCTGATGGCTCTTTTTTCTTTTCTAGCGCAGCGATTATCTGCAACACATTGACATGGGGCTCCACTTTTATCTGGATAAAAGAAAGCTCACGGTCTACTCTTTGAGTTTAACGAGATATAGATGCCGGGCCTCCCGTTAAACTTAAACAGGTTTCGACCGATAACCCGTTCTCTTTCTTTATATTTACAGGAGTTATGTATGTCAAAAAATAATGAAACCAGCACTAACGATACATTTCCCAGTATCTCCATGAGCCGCCGGAAAGTGATACTGGGTGCAGCGGCAGTTGCAGCGGCCGCCACCACAGGAAGTGGCTCCGCCTTTGCCGCAAGCGGACACGATCATCATTCCTCTAAAAAATATGAGGGCGTTATTGATTCCGCATTGGACTGTATAAAAACAGGTCAGGCTTGCATCGATCATTGTATCGACTTATTTAAAACCGGTGATACCTCGGTGGCAGAATGTGCTGATACGGTACAGGAAATGCTGGCCATGTGTACGGCACTCACACAGATGGCTTCCTACAAAGCTAAACAACTACCTCAGGTTGCCGCAATCTGCCGGGAAGTTTGTTTAGCCTGCGAAAAGGAATGCCGCAAGCATGAAGACAAACATGAGCAATGCAAGGCCTGTGCAGAATCCTGCGAAGAATGCGCGAAAGAGTGCAAGAAAATAGCCGCATAAATTTCTACACATCCTGATACGTTTTCAAGACCGGAGCATTGCTCCGGTTTTTTTATTGGCCTGAAAATGAATATCCCCAGCGTAAGCGGATGGGTATCAAAGAACAGCTGAAGCCACACATATTGTTATTCCAGCCTCAGCTGAACTCAGGGCAAGAGCATTTAAATCACAACCGCTCCACTAATAACTGGGCCCCGTGGGTGACCCAATTAACTCCCCCGTCATTGCCGCAAGCCTTTAGCGGCAATCCAGTGGTTTTACAAATAGGAGCTCGGCCAACACCCTGCCGGAATGACGAGATATGTTTAATTAGTTGCGGGTATTGTCTATTTCTTTTTTGTAGGCAACTTTTCCTGGATAATTTTAATGCTCTTGCCCTGCAGCTGGACTTCAAAGCTATATATTAAGCCCGCACTAATATGCTATTATGTTCGGCTTTTCGCGCCCCACCCGAAAATCTGGGGTAGATCACTAAATTCTGGGATAAATAATGCTCTTCAGTTTCGAATGCAACGAACACGGCTGCCCGAAAAACGACATTCTGTCTGGCCTCACCGTCGCTCTGGCACTAGTGCCCGAAGCTGTGGCTTTCGCTTTTGTCGCTGGCGTTGATCCTCTGGTGGGTCTCTATGCCGCCTTCATGGTTGGTCTGATCACCGCAAGTATTGGCGGTCGTCCGGGAATGATTTCTGGGGCAACTGGGGCGCTGGCAGTGGTCATGGTCAGTCTGGTGGCAACGCACGGCGTTGAATATCTGTTTGCCACCGTGGTGCTAATGGGCCTGATTCAGATCCTGGTCGGGGTGCTGCATCTGGGCAAATTTATCCGCATGGTGCCCCATCCGGTCATGCTGGGCTTTGTGAACGGTCTGGCCATCGTTATTTTTCTCGCCCAGCTCAACAGCTTTCAGGAAAAAGGCGCTGAGGGTCAGCTGCAGTGGCTGCCAAACGATGCCATGATGATCATGCTGGGTCTGGTGGCACTGACCATGGCGATTATTCACTTCCTGCCGAAATTTACCAAAGCCATACCCTCTTCACTGGCCGCTATTATCGTAGTTAGCCTGATCGTTATTGTCATTGGTATGGACAGTCGCACGGTGGGTGATCTGGCCTCGATTGCCGGTGGCCTGCCTGAGTTCCATATCCCCATGGTACCGCTGAACTTTGAAACCCTGATGATAATCCTGCCCTACGCCATCATCTTGGCAGCTGTTGGTCTGATTGAATCATTATTAACCTTAAGCCTGATTGATGAAATCACCGAGACCCGCGGACGCGGCAATAAAGAATGCGTCGGTCAGGGCGTGGCCAACACCGTCACCGGTATGTTCGGCGGCATGGGCGGTTGCGCGATGATTGGCCAGAGTATGATCAACGTTAACTCCGGTGGTCGTGGTCGCCTGTCTGGCATTAGCGCGGCTTTGTTCCTGCTGGTGTTTATTCTCTTTGCCTCAGATCTGATTGAAATGATTCCGCTCGCCGCCCTCACTGGGGTGATGTTCATGGTCGTCATCGGCACCTTTGAATGGTCAAGTTTTCGCATTATGGGCAAGATTCCCGCCAGTGATGCTTTTGTTATTATTCTGGTTTCGGCAGTCACCGTGGCCACCGATCTGGCCATTGCCGTGGTCGTCGGCGTGATCGTTTCCGCTCTGGTCTTCGCCTGGCAACATGCCAAACATATTCAGGTAAAATCCTATCTTAATGAGATGGAAGGCAAGGTCTACGAACTGGAAGGCCCATTGTTCTTTGCTTCTGTGAAAAATTTTCAGGATCTATTCGATCCGAAAAATGATCCCGATGATGTGGTGGTCGAGTTTCAAAACTCACGCGTCTATGACCACTCAGCCATTGAGGCTATCGATACTCTGGCTGAGCGCTACTTCAATGCCCATAAGCGTCTGCATCTTCGACACCTCAGCCCAGAATGTACCGAGTTATTGAAAAAAGCCGGAAATCTGGTGGAAGTCAATGTGATCGAAGATCCACGCTACCACATCGCTGACGATCAGCTGTCCTAAGTATAACGACTATACTTACTGTTCTAATTTTCTTTTCTGACGCGGCCACTGCGCTACGTCTCTACTAATACAGGTATTCCGGCATGTCCGACCCCAAACCTTTGCCCAGCTTTGAAACTTTTGGTCTCGCCCCACCGTTATTGCGAGCCGTCCAGGAAGTCGGTTATGAATCCCCTTCCCCCATTCAAGCTGAAAGCATTCCGCCCTTACTGGAGGGCCATGACTTAATCGGTCAGGCACAAACTGGCACCGGCAAAACAGCGGCCTTCGCTCTGCCCTTACTCTCACGCATCGACGTTAATCAACGCGATCCGCAATTACTGGTTTTAGCCCCCACCCGCGAACTGGCGATTCAGGTAGCCGAAGCTTTTCAAACCTATGCCCGTTACCTGAAGAATTTTCACGTGGTGCCAATCTATGGTGGTCAGTCCTATGACATTCAGCTGCGTCAGTTAAAACGCGGGGCACATGTGGTAGTTGGCACCCCCGGCCGGGTTATGGATCACATGCGCCGAGGCACCTTAAAACTAGGCGGCCTGCAATCACTGGTGCTAGATGAAGCCGATGAAATGCTACGCATGGGTTTCATTGATGATGTTAAGTGGGTACTGGAGCAAACGCCACCTGATCGGCAGATTGCCCTGTTCTCAGCGACCATGCCCAAGGAAGTCCGCAAGGTGGCACAGAAGCATCTCAATAATCCCATCGAGATCAAAGTACAACAGCGCACCGCTACCGCTGAAACCATTCATCAACGCTACTGGCCGGTGAGTGGCATCCATAAACTGGATGCCCTGACTCGCATACTCGAAATTGAAAACTTCGATGCCATGCTGATCTTCGTGCGCACGAAAACCGCCACCGCCGAGCTGGCAGAAAAACTCGAAGCACGCGGTCACTCTGCGGAAGCCCTAAACGGTGATATTCCACAGAAACTACGCGAACGTATCGTCGATCGTCTGAAAAAAGGTCAGATCGATATTCTGGTTGCCACTGATGTAGTTGCCCGCGGTCTGGATGTAAAACGCATCAGCCACGTTTTGAACTATGACATTCCTTATGATGTTGAAGCCTACATCCATCGTATTGGCCGTACCGGTCGTGCCGGTGCCAAAGGTGAAGCTATTCTGTTCGTTGCCCCACGTGAAAAACGTCTGCTCTATGCGATTGAAAAAACCATTCGCCAGACTATCGAACCCATGAAAATGCCAACGGCAGCCGACATCAATCTGCAGCGCGTCAGCCGCTTCAAACAAAAAATCACTGATGCCCTGGCGGATAGCAGTAAAAATGAATTCTTCTATCAGATGCTCACCGAGTTGCAGGAAGAAGAAAGTGCCGAGCCACTGGAAATCGCTGCGGCAATGGCGCGCCTGCTGCAGGGCAATGAGCCCTTGCTGCTCTCAGAAAAACCTGATCGCGCCCGCCCTCGTAACAATGATTCCGATGAGCACCCACGTCAGTCAAAAAATCAGTCCGCCAGAAAACCTCGCTCACCGGCCACAGATAAAGCCCTGCCTTTAAAAGGTCACCCAGAAGTTGAAATGCAACGCTTTCGTCTAGATGTCGGCTACGATCAGGATGTCAAACCCGGCAACATTGTCGGCGCGATTGCCAACGAAGCCGATCTGGAAAGTGAATACATCGGCCACATCGAAATCTATGATGACTACAGCACCATCGATCTCCCCGCTGGCATGCCCAAGGAAACTTTTCACGCGCTGAAAAAAACCTGGGTCTGTCAACGCCGCCTGAACATCACTCCCGTTGCCGAGCCGAAAAAAGAAAAACGTCATCCGGGAAAAAAGAAAAAGGCACGCAAACCTGCAAAGTAACCACTCGAATAACTAAGCTCCATACAATAGTTAATCATTAAGCCAAATTATTTATTCGGCTTAATGATTAACCGCAGAGCAGTGTGTTAAAATAATTTTTTCTCATCCAAAGTATCACGAATAGCCCGTGATAGTTCACTCAGACTATACGGTTTCCCTAACAATGTTGCAGATAGATTTTCTGTTCATCTTGTTCAAGTCCACTGCGTTTTAAAGAAAAACCGGATGTCAGCAACAACTTGATATTCGGCTGCTGCTTGACTGCCGCAAAAGATAATTCGAACCCATCAACATCTGGCATGACAACATATTAATCGTTGCATAAGTATTTGCACTATAACCCCTTCTCCCTCTGGGCTGTC
>CAZNRP010000053.1:0-20225 GCA_964575555.1 uncultured Thiohalophilus sp.
TATAGGCGCGGCTTCAGTTTGTCCTTCGACAGGGCTCTCCTGAGCAAAGCCGAAGAGCTTCCTTCGACAGGCTTCCTTCGACAGGCTCAGGACGAACGGTAGTAAGCAAAATGTACTGATATTTAGAACCGCTATTTAGACTATTCCATGACGTATCGCTTTCGCTACCGCTTGTGAACGGTTTGCCACATTGAGCTTTTGATAAATATTATTGAGATGGAATTTTACAGTGCGCTCAGAAATCGAAAGAATAACGCCAATCTCCCAGGCCGTTTTTCCTTCATAGGCCCATTTTAATGTTTCTTTTTCTCTAATGGTGAATTCAGGAAGCACTTCTAATTCACGGTTTGTACCATATAGTCTAGTCACTGCCTCATGTAAGTGCGGTAATATATATTCTACTATAGCGAAATACTCTGCCCCGACCTGATGCTTGCTGGTTTCAAGCGAAATAAGCGTAGCCGCCGTCTCGGTCTGTGAGGTGTTGTAAGAATAGGTAAGTCCTTCTTTCAGACCGAATGCTTCTGCCTCATTTATAAACTGCCTTAGGGCACTTGTATCCTCGGCATTATTATAGGCTTCCTGCCATGTGAAAGGTTTGGTCATCTGCGTGCTTTCTATGGCAACAGGGTCGAGCAGAAAAAGTTTATTGCGGGAATAACTTTTCATCCAGTCAACCGGGTAGCTATGATTTACCATTTCACTAAGAACGGCATCATCATTCTGAGTATTATTCCTGCAAATAATAGCGGCATTAAATGGAATAACCTCATTAAACAGATCGATAATTTTTAAAATATCATCATGCGAATTGGCCGACAAACACTCATGCATGATCTGCATGAGTTTCTTTAAATCACTTTTTTTGAGCTTAAGTTCTAACATCCTGCTTTGATTATGCGCTAAAGCCGTATTTTTTAAAAGTCGAACAAATTATGCTTGTATGAAATTTTATTTGGCAGCTGCGTTATCAGCAGCTATTCTATTAGTATGAGTCCAACAACAAATTTGCCTGAAAACAGGCAACCCACTATTCGGGTATTGCCCATGCCTGCAGATACTAACGCCGCCGGAGATGTCTTCGGTGGTTGGCTGATGTCACAGGTAGACATTGCTGGAAGTATAGAAGCACATCGGCGAACAAATACGCGTGTTGTCACGATTGCGGTACAGGAATTTTTATTTCTAAATCCTGTATTTATTGGTGATCTGGTCAGTCTGTACACCGAAATCATTCATGTGGGCAACACCTCTATTCGCGTTAAAATAGATGGTTATGCTCAGCGGCAGCGGGGAACGGAAGAAACCCATAAAGTAACCGAAGCCCAAATTACCTATGTGGCAATTGATGAACAACGGCGACCCTGTCCGATAAAACCCAGGTAATATTTTCAGTACCAGTAGGTTGGGCTGAATAAAATGAAGCCCAACAGGCACTTCCTTCGGTCACCCAACAATCTAGCCTGAATGTTGGGCTTCGCGTTGCTCTGCCCAACCTGCATTTGTAGGTTCAATTTCAAAAATATAGATAGCATTGACGGGATGAACACCCACCCTACAAAGTTACTGATTAACATTGTTCACCCAAGGACGATTCTCGCTCCCAAACCCGCTCAGCAATTTTGCGAAAACGCGCCACTGACATGGCTCCCCGCTTGCTGCGTGTGGATTCTTCAAAAGCATCTTCAACCACATCTCGCGCCGCCCGATAAATTTCAGTGGTCTGAAATTCCTCATCCATTAACACCAGCACCACTGCATCCCAGTCCTGTTCCAGTTTTAACTGACCAATGCGCTGACCAGATCGGGACTCTGCAAACATTGTCCGGCCTTTGATCTGAATTTTTTTGCCGTCTTTATCGTAGGCATCAAAACCGCCGCTGTTGTCATCATCGACTTCCAACTCTAATAAACGACAGGCATCATGACGAGCAATCTCGGCACTGATACCCAGTGACTTGCCCGTAGTACGCCGGTATTCGGCGGCAATGCGCCGAGCTTCGCTCATTAATTTATCTACCGCATAAAGGGTCAAGAGGATACCTGTTTTTGACTCGAATAATGGAACAGAATTATAGGGTAATTCGGGCAAAGACTCTAATTAGCCTGAATCTGGCATCACAGGGGATTGACTAACCCGCCGTAAGCCGATCCTGTTGGGCTTCGCGTTGCTCAACCCAACCCCGCGCTCTCGCGATTAAGTAACCTGCCCACAATATTTTTAGTCGCTATCCTTCTCCAACGCATCAGCACGTGCCTGCGCCTCTTTCGCCGCTTTCATATTGCCCTGCTGAAATTGCGCGTGAGCGATGATGCGCCAGTTATTTGCCTGCAACAGCAAATCATCATGTTCAAAACTGTTTGAGCGAGCCGCCAGTCCGGCCGCCTGTTCCATTCGTCCCTGTTCCAGCCGCAGTCTGGCCATAAAGTACCAAAGCGAGGCATTGCGTGGTTCGATCCGCAGTGCCCGTTCCAGCTGCACTTCCGCCACTTCGAGTTCCCCCTCTCTGGCCGCTGTTCGTGCTTTCTGCAATAAACTCAACACTGCCGGACTACTTGAATCGGAAGGCCGGATCTGGATAAGGCTGCTGTCCTCTTCAATTTCCGGCGCGGGTTGTTTTACTTCGAGACTACAGGCGGCAAGCCATAATACGGAAAGGATAAATAAAAAACGGATATATTTCTGCATGCAGTTGTCCTGATTAACACCGGTGCAAGGGTCGCTAAAAATCATCGTCCATCATACCACCATCAAGGCAGGCGGCCTGCTCCACCGGCCGGTTTTCCGGACGAAATGGCAGGTAGGCAACCGATTCGCAATCTTCATCACTCAGGCGACCATCGCGCAAATCAACCCATTCATATTTTAAGGAGGGCAATTCAAATAAGGGCAACGATTGGGTGTCGAGCTGACTCATAAACCCGGCCCAGAGTTTCAGTGCGCCGCTGGCACCACTGAGTCCCAATGACTGATTATCATCCAGTCCCAGCCAGACCACGGCTAAATGAGAACCGGTGTAACCCGCAAACCAGCTATCGCGAAGATCATTCGTCGTACCCGTTTTACCGGCAACCTCCAGCCCTTCAGGCAGTAATTTTTGCAAGGAACGCGCCGTTCCGCTATGACTGACAAGATTCAGGGCACGATTAATCATCTCGATGCTATCTGCATCGATGCGCTGTTTCACGGTCACCGGAAAGCGTTTCAAAGCACTACCATCCGCCGCCAGTACTTCACGCACCGTACGCAGGGGACTGTTAAACCCGTTGGCTGCCAGAGTCTGATACATCTCCGTCACCTCATAGGGAGTCAGATTAACAGCCCCCAGCAGCATCGACGGGTAGGCCGGAATATCCTGCTTAATGCCCAGACGTTGTAAGGTGTCCGCAATGGCTTCAAACCCTAATGACATACCCAGACGCACGGTGGCCTGATTATAGGAACGCGTCAGTGCGGTTACCAGCGGCACTTGACCGTGGGATTTACCATCATAATTTCGCGGGCTCCAGTGCGTATCATTCGGCCCTTTCAGGGTCAGTGGCGTGTCTTCAATCAATTGGGCAAGACTGTAATTTTTTTCCAGCGCCGTTAGATAGACGGCCGGTTTAATTAAAGAACCCACCGGACGCGAGGCATCCAGCGCCCGATTAAAACCGGCATACTTCGGGTTTCGATCACCCAGCAGAGCCAGCACTTCACCGTTACTGGTATCCGTCAGCACGATGGCCGTTTGCAACTTGCCGCCCAGTCCACGTTGTCGATCCAGTCGTGTTAACCATTGCTGCGCCGACTTCTCCACCTGGGCCTGAATGGCCGGATCCAAAGTAGTGAAAATACGTAAGCCTTCGGCATTCAGATCCTGCTGCCGGTATTCCTGCCGCAACTGCCGGCGCACCAGATCCATAAAGGCCGGATAGGCACCGGCAATACGATGGGGACGACGCACTACGCCCAGGGGCTTGGTAGCTGCCTGTGCTTCTTCTGCTGCAGATATGATCACCTGCCCCGCCATGATCGAAAGCACCAGATTGCGGCGTTTGATTAAGCGTTGCGGGTGTCGCCAGGCATCATAATAAGAAGGCCCCCGCACCAGCGCGATCAGCGTGGCAATCTGATGCAGGGCTAGCTCCGTCAGAGGCCGGTCAAAATAAAACTGGCTGGCCAGCCCGAAGCCATGAATCGCACGCACCCCATCCTGTCCCAGATAAATTTCATTTAAATAGGCTTCAAGAATGTCATCTTTTTCATAATGCCATTCCAGCAAAATTGACATATTGGCTTCGTTGAATTTACGCCACAGGGAGCGCTGATTACTCAGGAAAAAATTCTTAACCAGCTGCTGGGTCAGGGTACTGCCGCCCTGCACTATCTTTCCTGCGCGCAGATCAACCCAGAGCGCACGCAGCAAGGCGCGAGGATCCAGTCCATGATGCAGATAGAATGCGCGATCCTCCAGGGCAATGAGTCCACGTTTTAATGTCTGCGGGACATCCTGCAAGCGTACCAGTTGCCGATCTTCATGATGTGAGGGATAGATACGCCCTACCACCGCCGGTTCCAGCCGGACAATATCCACCGGCTCACCCGTATCACGATCGGTGATCACCTCTACCCGGTTATCATCAATCTGTATACGCAGTTGCCGGGCAGTGTCAAAACTGTCCCAGTACTGAAAGGCCCGACTAATCAGTTCAAAAGTACTGCCATGCAGGGAGAAGGTTCCCACTGATTTTGCCTCAAGCACCGGGCGATAGCCTGAGAGTTTAATTTCCCGCCGTAATTGCGCCACACTCAATTTTTTACCGGCGTACAATTCTAAAGGCCGTGCATACACCGTGGCCGGTAAAGCCCAGCGCTTGCCTTCAAATTGGCTGCGAATAATAAAATCCAGATAAATAAAATATCCCGTCAGAAGCAGGACAAACGACAACAGGATAAGGCCACGATTACGCTTGAAAATTGAAGTGGATTGTTTCGCCCTGGCAGATTTTTTTCGTCCCCGCCGGCTCACTGTTTTTTTACAGGATGATTTTTTTGCTGCCGTTTTTTTTGCAATAGGTTGACGCTTTTTGCTGGATGAAGAGGTGGTTTTGCGGGGGGAAGACTTTGACATGCTTTATTGTAAATTTATTTAGCACGAAGAACATGATAAATCTTAGTTTATAGTAATCATCCCCCTCTCCCCGCGCTGTCTCCTGGTCACATCGTAATAAGATAGGTGGGCACATTTTTTGTGCCCACGCAATACAAATCTGCATGTTTCCCCTAACAGTAGTATTCGTAACGATAAACGGTGGGCATAAACCCCATGCCCACCCTACATCTTAGCCGAAGCCATGCCTCACTCCCTGCTGGGAGTGAGAAAACAGGATAGTCGTGATTTTTTTACCGAAATATTGAACGGAAGTTTACAGGATTTGAGCCGGGATTACCGGAAGCGGATCAAAGGGGGTAAGTTCAGGCAATTAAATCTATCGGATCACGCGCTTCACTGCGTTGAGTATTTTGTTCAAGCTGCGCATCCTGCGCCTGTTGTTCACGATCGGCACGACGAGTGGTACGCGCAGCCTCCTGATCGGAATACGTCTGTTGAACCCGTTCCCGCATGGCACGTACCTGCAAGCGTGGATCTGCCTTGCTCTCCTGTCGATCTTCAAGAGCAAAGAAGCGGGTTTCGCTATTCGGTACTGCGGCTGGACTCTGATTTCGTTCCTGTTCAGCCTGTGCTATTTTGCGACTGGAAAATTCAGACTCCTGCTCATCATGACGATTATCGCTCTGACGGGAAGCCTGCACCGCGCGAGCCTCATTGATCTGGGCCGAGGCTGCTGAATTTGATTTGATTTCCATACTTTGATTTTAGACCATTCAGCAATGGCTTATCCGGTAATTGGTCAAACTTTCTACAATTTGTATTTGGTGAACTACTTTACAAAATGAATACAAAGTATTGTTTTAGCTTTATTTTATGGATTATCGGGTATAAAACATATCATTGCTGTCCCCTTGCTTCCTCTACCCAGTGAAAAGGGATATCCATTGTAGGTTCAATTTTAATCGAACTGGGCGAGTAAAAAGGCTGAATAAACTCCGAACTTATACAGATGAGGCCGTACCGACAGGTTTTCGCAGCGAGCAGCGGGAACTAAATCTGTAACAATTAATGCTCCAATCTGGAAAATAGGTCTATGTTAAAACGAACAATACTGCACCACCCGCTATTATTAGGCCTGCTGCTAAGTTTAGGACTTTCAGCCTGTGGCACTCTGCGTAGCCCAACAAACACGGCAACTACGACAACAACAGAAAAGATGGCAGTAATCGATGTCGCCCGCCAGCAACTGGGAACAGCCTATAAATATGGTGGCAGCTCACCCAGATCCGGCTTTGACTGCAGTGGTCTGGTACATTACAGCTATGGTCAGGCCGGACTAAACATTCCACGTACTTCAAAAGAACAATATCGCAAGGCACAGCCAATTAGTCGTCGTCATTTGCAGGCGGGAGATCTGATTTTTTTCCGTAACCGCTATGGCAGTTTTGTCTCCCATGTGGGCCTTTATCTCGGTAATGGCGAGTTTATCCACGCCCCGTCCACAGGTAAAAAAGTGACCATTAGACGCCTCGACAGCCCCTACTGGAAAAAACACTTCTATGCAGCTGGACGATTTTACTAAGGCTGGTAGGCGGATGATTCAATAAAAACACGAAACAGGTTTTCATCCAGCTTGCCTATTTTCACTTCAGACTCAATAATTTCAAGTGCCCGTTCATTATTTAATCCCTGTCTATAGGGTCGATCACCTGCGGTGAGGGCATCATAAATATCGACTATTGCCATAATCTTTGCGGGCAACGGAATTTCCTCGTTCGCAAGCCCACGGGGATAACCGCTACCATCCATGCGTTCGTGGTGAGCATAAGCAATATCCGGAATCCCGTTCAGGCGGGAGGTCCAGGGGATCAGCGACAGAAATATAAAGGTGTGGGTCACATGAGTTTCGATTTCCTTACGCTCCGCCACACTCAGGGTACCGCGTGAATCTGTCAGCGCAGAAAACTCAAATGGCTCCATTAACAGCTGTGACTGGTGGTGAATCGTATCGAACTGAAATCCTTTATAATCAGCCAGCCCTTCAATCAATTCATCCAGCTGGCAACCCGGTTCATTCAACTCCAGCACCATATCCACAAAGCGGCGCAAATGAGTCCTTTCCTGTATCAACTGTTGTTCCAGTTTTTGCTTTTCTTTTTCAAATTGCTCGGCACTGAATTTTTCCAGAATCTGCCTTTCCACCAGTCCCCGATAGGCACGTTCCTGCATACAGGCCTCAGCATAATGAACCCGTAATTTAAGGTTATCCAACTCATGTGGGTAAAGTTTCTTGGCTTTGATCAGTACATGCTCGCGCACCCCAACCTTGCCAAAATCATGCAGCAGTGAGGCGTAGCGCAATTCTTTAATTTGCTCCTGACTAAAACTAATTAACTTCAAATCAGTGTCAGCACTTCGATCCACCGCAATTGCCAGTTTCTCAGCATAATCCGCCACCCGGAATGAATGTCCAGCCGTGCCCGGATCCCGTGATTCAATCGCCTGTACCGAGGCCTTAACAAAGCCTTCAAATAGGCTTTCAATCTCTTCGTATAGCTGTGAATTACGTAATGAAATAGCCAGCTGGGAGCAGACTGCCGCCAGGATTTGCAACTCATCCGCAGAAAAGGCCTTGTTCCCCCCCCGATTATCCACCTGTACCAGCCCCAGTACCTGATTCTGGAAAAGTATCGGCACACACATCACGCTACGTATGGCCAGATTCATCACCGATTCCTGCTGCCCATACTGCAGATCACCCTGGGCATCATCAATCAGAATAGCCTGTTTATTTTCTATTACATTCTTAATTATGCTGTGAGAAATACCGATCTTCTTATTGGTCATTTCCGGCTTGTCCCGGTAGCGCACGCTAAGGGGAACAAGATGCGCTTTCTTTTGCTCATACAGCATCACAAAAGCACGCTCTGCTTCGGCAAACAGATCGAAAATCTGCTCAGTAATACAGGTCATCAAGTCTTCAAGGCGAGTAGTGGCACCCAACGCCATGCTCACCTGCACCATGGCCTGCATACGTTTGACCAGTTCCTCATTTTTTAACAGCTCGGTGGCGGGGCGATTGTGCAATTCATGAATCAATTGTGAGGCATCGACCATCATGCTCACATCCTGCTGAAGTTCGATATCGGCGACAACCTCAAGGGTGGGCATGTCATCACTAAAATGAAGCGGTACTTCCAGGGTCACCTCACTTTGCATGTCCCGATTCATCAAAATGTCCGCATCAAAGTTGGCAAACAATAATTGCGTGTCTCCCAGCCGAATGACTTCGCCATCATGCAGAGGATAAACTTGCCCGCAATTAAGCGGGGTATTACCCAGACAGCTACCATTAGTCGAACCCAGATCCTCAACGCAGTAGCCATTTCCGTTCATAAAAATATGCAGGTGATCGCGGCTGATATTTTCATCCTCGATGAAGATCTGCGAGCCAGCCTGACGCGTATCCCCATGTGCCCTTCCCACAGTCACCTCATCAGAGATCCTGAACAAACAGCCCAGGTTTTTCCCACTTTTGATTATCAAATTTGCCATCAGTGGCTTAAGCACCCTATTTGCGAAAAGGGACGGCTGGGTTTTTCTTAATATTGAACCACCTGCTGCCGATAAACCTGATTCAAGTCAATAGAAATCGGCCGGCTCAGATAAATATTTAGGGTATTATTACAATAACCATATCTAACATAGGTGTACTATAGAAATATCTTAATGATTTCAAAATATTACATGATCGTTATATAATCACTCTAACCATAAACTTCAGGCATAAAACGAAAGGGAATATTCAGTGTCAAACGAGCTCTTCAAAGTACCTAAGAACAAGCGCCAGGCAACATTATGGGTGCACCCCGATGGCCAGGTTATCGGCTCTATTTTTGTACTCGCCCAGAGCACTCGTCATGCCGGAGAAGAAGAACCCGTCGAGGCGTTAAACTGCGAGACCCCTTTCATCGTCATCAGTCTGGAAGATCCGGACGAATTTCGCTTTTATAATCGCAACTCTGTACTCCGGGTCGAATACACCGAAGCTTCCAGCACAGCCTCATCAACCGCCGTCATTCAGTGCCGGATTCAAATGATGGATGGTGCTGTGATCGAAGGAAAAATACAGGAAGCCCTGCCAAAAAATAAAAGCCGCCTATTTGATTATCTTAATCAGAAGGATGAACGCTTTATCAAACTCTACACGGATGAGAATGAAATATGTCTGGTAAACAAATCTTATATTAACTATGTCACTAACGAGGCTGAATAATTCATCCAGTAAATACACTTAACTTAAATACATTAACGTAGAAAGTCCGGATAAAAATAATTCATGGCGCTGCTCGATTCATTTAAAGCCAATAAGGCAATATCAGTTGTACTTGCATACAATCAGGTCAGTGCGAGCGAGCTAAAAAATGCGGTCGTCAAAATTAAGAGCATCGGCGAATCAACTATCCCTAAACTGATTTCAGCCATTAGCGATTCTCACAATAATAAACCCCTTGAAAACCTGCTGATTAACTTCCTCGACAACCAGACATTGCCCTATTACATCAATGCCCTGGCCGATGAAGATAAAAGCATTGTTACGCATATCATGCGTCTATTAATAAAATCAGAAAAATATGATCCCAATCGTCTAATTCAATTATTTGAAGATCCAGAAATACATAAAAATGTACTGGTGCAAATTCTCAGCACCCACAAGCAATCACTTAACAGCAATAAACTGTTTGAGTCGCTCGATAAAGTTGATAAAAAAACCAGAATACTGGTTTTCAAAGTTTTGGAAGATATTGTTCAGGACAGCATGATCCCCAAGCTACTTGTCTATGCCGAAAGTAAAGATCCAGGTACCCGCCTGCATGTGGCACGTCTGCTAGCAAGATTCAGCACCGAACAGGTAAGAGATAAACTTTTGCAACTGTTGAAAGACCCGCACAATGAAATACGCCTGACTGCACTGGACGGATTGGGCAAAATGAAAATTCCAGTGCCGGCTCGTGAAATATGTCCCGCACTAAAAGATCCCAACCTGACCATTCAGGCCAGGGCAATAGAAACTCTGGTTAAAATAGAAGATCCCAATGTGGTTAAGTACCTGGTGGAAATTCTTCAGGATGAATCCGAATACATCCGTCGGGCAGCCGTTGAAGTTTTAAATGAGGTTGCCGATCCCCGTGCCATTAAAGACTTGCTCAGTGCAATGCGAGATCAGGACTGGTGGGTAAAAGTCCGCGCCGCTGATGCATTAGGCTCAATTGGTGGACCTAAAGTTGTCGAGGCCGTGCTCGGGCTGCTGAATGATGATGATGAATTTCTCCGCCGTACCGCCGTCGAAATACTCAACTCAATTAAAGATGAACGTGCCGTTAACTTCCTAATCAATGCGCTTGAAGATCAAGACTGGTGGGTGCGTGAGCGCGCTGCTGATGCTCTTGCAAAGCTGGGTTCAGATCGTGCCATTCCCGCCCTGGTTGAAATGCTGGATCAGCAGCCGGACTCGGCAAAAATAGCGATTCGGGCACTCACGGAAATTGGAAATACAGATGCGATTAGTCCCCTCATTTCAAAATTACAGGAAAATGATATTTCACTGAAAAAGAATATTATCGAGGCACTGGGTGAGCTTTCCGATCACCAGCACGCTGAAGATATTGAAAGCGCCTTAAAACAAGTACAGGAAAGTAGTGATGAGGATGTCAGGCAGGTTGCATCAACCACCCTGAATACCGTCATTGCAAAAAATCGTTTTCTTGCCGGTAAACGCTCAAATGCTAGTTCAGGCTCTCGCAGCACAACGACAACTGAAAAATCAGATTCATCCCTGCAGAAAACGTCAACATCCGATGCAACTGTTAGCCATATTGATCCCGCCATGCTCAAGCCCGGCATGGTACTCAGTGATCGCTATGAAATAGTTAAACACATCGGTAAAGGTGCATTCGGCTTTGTTATTCTGGTGAAGGATAAAATGGTCAATGAAGAAATTATTCTTAAATTCCTCAACCCGCAAATGGCCACTGATGAAAGTGTTATCCAGCGCTTTGTTTATGAGCTACGCTATACACGTAAAATAACCCATCCCAATGTCATCCGAATTTATGATTTCCTGACCTTTGGAAAATCCTATGCCATTAGCATGGAATATTTTGAAAGTCATTCACTCAGCTATGAAGTTAAAAATAAACTAACGACTGACATCAATCGCAATATTAAAATCATTATCGATATCTGTAATGGCCTGAAGATCGCGCATAACACCAATGTAGTCCATCGAGACATCAAGCCGGCTAATATTCTGGTTGATAAAAATAACGTCGTTAAAATTGTTGACTTTGGTCTCGCTGCTGCAGCCTCACAAGGTGACTCCCGCATAACTAAAAGCGGTATACTGGTTGGCACGCCAACCTACATGGCACCCGAGCAGGTGCGCGGCAGAAAAATAGATACCCGCACGGACATCTATAGTCTGGGTATCGTTATGTATGAAATGTTTACCGGCCGCCCGCCATTCAAAGAAAAAGACCACATGGCGACACTGTTCAAACATGTAGAAGGTAATGCTACCCCGGCGAAAGAAAAAAATCCGAAAATAAGTGATGAGCTGAATGATATTATCATGCATGCCATACATGTTGATCCGACTCTGCGTTATCAGCAAATTGATGAGCTGGGCAATGATTTACAGGCCCTGCTCGATAAGGAAACTAACTGATGGCGCGTATTGATGCCTTCCTCAAACTTGGGCGCGATCAGGGTGCTTCAGATATTCACGTTGCGGTTGGCATTCCCCCCCTGATTCGCTTGCATGGTGAGCTAACTGAAATAAAATTTCGAACTCTGGGGAAAGATGAACTGAAAGAATTGATTGATGAGATTATTCCAGAAGACATGTTAAACCATTTTAAGCAGGGTAATGATCTGGATTTTTCCTACGAATCACCAGAAGCCGGCGGGCGTTACCGAGTAAATTTATTTCGCAAAATTACCGGTCTCGGTGGTGCCTTTCGGGTTATTTCACCCACCATCCCGACCATGGAAGAACTTGGCCTGCCTGAAGTAGTCGAGAAAATGCTGCATGCCAATCAGGGATTGATTCTGGTAACCGGAGCAACGGGAACAGGCAAATCAACCACCCTTGCGGCGATGATTAACTGGCTCAATGAAAATAGAAAATTTAATATCATCACCCTTGAAGATCCCATTGAATACATACATAAAAGTAAACAGTCGCTAATCATACAACGTGGTGTCGGCACCCACGTTAAAAGTTTTGCGGCAGGTCTGCATGCCGCCCTGCGTGAAGATCCTGATATCATCCTGGTCGGTGAGCTTCGTGATCCTGAAACTATCAGCATGGCAATGACCGCCACTGAAACCGGACATCTGGTGCTGGGTACATTACATACCACCTCAGCCGTGAAAACCATTGACCGTATCGTTGATGCCATGCCCACCGAACAAAAAGCACTGGCGGAAACGTTTCTTGCTCAACATTTAAAAGGCGTTGTCAGCCAGAAATTATTACGTTCAGCCGATGGCCGTTCACGTAAGGCTATTCTTGAAATTATGGTGAATACATCAGGGATTGGGAATTTAATTCTCAATAAGAAAAACTTTCAAATCCCTTCCATATTACAAACCGGACGTGAACAGGGTATGCAGCTAATGGATCAAGCCTTACTTGAAGCCTTAAAGAATAAAGAAATCGATCCAGACGATGCCTATGTCAATGCCGTTGATAAAAAACAGTTCCAACGTTTCGTAACCAATCCCGACCTGCTACCCCAGGTTAATCTGGTCGTCAGTTAACAGGAATCTATACTATGAGCCGGGTAGATGCGTTTCTTGAACTAGTAGTAAAACAAAATGGCTCTGATCTACATCTGGTTGCCAGTAATCCACCACGCGTACGTCTCAATGGTGATACCTACTCGATAAAATACCGTAAGCTCAGCAGCAGTGAAACCGAAGATCTGATTTTTGAAATTATGTCAAAAGCGGAAATAAAAACATTCAAAAAAGAAAGTAACCTTGATTTTGCCTACCAGATTGATGGCCTTGCACGTTTTCGTGTCAATGCATTCAAACATCTTGATGGAGTCGGGGCAGTGTTTCGAGTCATCCCCAGCGAAATCAAAACACTCAATGAATTAGGCCTGCCGCCGGTTATTAAAAATCTCGCCCGCCAACGCAAAGGCTTAATTCTAGTCACCGGGCCAACTGGCTCGGGTAAATCAACCACGCTGGCCGCGATGATTGATTATATTAACAGTGAGCGCAAAGGTCATATCATCACCATAGAAGATCCCATCGAATTTATACACCAGAATAAATGTAGCCTGGTAAGCCAGCGCGAAGTTGGTGAACACACCAAAGATTTTGCTTCCGCACTGCATTCAGCTTTGCGTGAAGATCCTGATGTGATTCTTGTTGGTGAGCTGCGGGATCTTGAAACCATTCACCTTGCTCTAACTGCCGCCGAAATGGGTATCCTTGTAATGGCAACCTTACATACCAGCAGTGCCGCTTCCTCCATAGACCGTATTATCAATGTGTTCCCACCCGGTGAAGAAGCTTATGTTCGCACCATGCTCTCCACCTCCTTATGTGGGGCCATATCTCAACAATTACTACGCACCGCGGATGCCAGGGGTCGAATTGCCGCCATCGAAATTATGGTTAACAACCCGGCGATTGCCAATGTCATCCGCGAAGGTAAATCAGAACAACTGGATAATATTATCCAAAGTGGCGGCATGCAAGGCATGCAATTAATGGACACCGCGCTGAAACGCTTATTGGATGCTAAACTTGTTACTGGTGATGATGCTTACATGAAGGCACGTAATAAAGCCGATTTTGATCGTTATCGGGATACCGGTGAAATGTCGGATAAATCAGATAAAAATCCAGAAGAATAAACTATTAAAAAAGACAGGATAATCACTATGAGTAAACTGATCCTTACCCTGGATGGTGCCGTTATTCGGGAATATCCAATAGAAAAAGAAAGCCTGAGTATTGGCCGAAAACACGGCAATGATATACAGCTCAATGATCTAACCGTTAGTGGTCGCCACGCATTAATCGTGTCAATGGGTGAACACATTTACGTTGACGATCTCGGCAGTACCAATGGCACTCTAATGAATGGGGCGCGAATTTCAAAAACGCTGATGAAGCATGGCGATGTGATACAGGTGGGTAATTATCAATTCACCTTCTATGATGATACCGAAACTGAATATGAACCCACCATGTTTATTCAGGCCGAAATAGAAGAAACACAAATAATCAATCCCAGTGCTCAGGCTAATGCGATCAAGGGTGAGCAACTGGCCGGAGTTAAAATTATTAATGGCCCACTGGCAAAGAAAACGCTGGAATTAAGAAAACCGTTTAATACCATTGGCTTCAACGGCATTAAAATGGCCATGATTTCCCGCAACACGGATCACTATACCATTTCTGCACTTAAAAGTAGCAAGCTACGCCGCAGTGAAGATTCTCCCATGTTAAACAGCAAGATCATTTCAACCGATTCTATACGCTTAAAAGAAAAAGATATTATTGAGTTGGCAGGAACGAAGATGGAATTTTTTTATCTGCATTGAAATATAGGTACGACTGAAGTCAAACCTACAGTGAGCCTACGGATATTTCTTTTAAACAATCGGCACAGAGACAATCATCGTACTGCTGCCGTATCGCTTCAAGCATTTTACTCGGCAGTGTCGATTCAGAACAATGACAAAGTGTAATTGAGCCGCTCTTGCATTCAAAAATCTGCTGGCAACGAGGACATTGTTTGTCTTCATGCAAGACCATTATTTTGATTTTTTTGCAAGTCCGAGTGGATCATCCGGATCGACATGCGCCATAAAGGGAATTCGGCGATCGCTATTCGTTACCTGATAAATCGTTCCCATCCAGTTACCCACTACCTCGACCGCACTATCACGCCAGGTATTATCCAGCCTTTTCGCAATCAACTCTTCCGGAAATACTGGCACGACACTTCCCTGAACTCGGTGATTATCGATCGCCAGTTGATATTCTTTGATCACGGCTTTTTCAAATTCAGAAAAATAATTTTCAGGAAAAGGTGGGAAGTTTTTATTTTCACCATTGGCATACAGCAACACCTCACGTTTAAATTCTTTTAATAATGAAATCGTGTCGTATTCTGGATGACCCTGAAAAAAGATCACCCGTAATCCATCGGCACTGGTGGCAAGATGTACCCCTTGTTTACCTTCTACCAGTACCCGCAGGCCGGCCTCTTCAAACTGCTCACGGGTAACCGCATTCCAACGCGAATGTGGTACGTCGAAGCGAGTATTAATATCATTGACCAGGGGGTGGGATTTATCCACTACCCGATGTGGGAACACGCCCCAGATTTTCTTTTCCTGGGCAATGCGTTTTTGGCCATAACGAAACTGCAACATCGCATGTGTGGCCAGGCAGGAACACAGGGTCGAGGTAACATTTTCCAGAGCCCAGTCAATCACTTCGATCAGCGGTTCCCAGAACGGTTGTTCAGATAGCACTGGCCCCGGTAGCGCACCGGTTACAATCAGCGCATCCAGTCCCTGTTCGCGGATCACCTCGAAGGGTTCATAGTATTTTTCAATATACGCCTGTGCCTCATCTGAGCGCGGCAGTTGCGGCAGGCTGAAGGGGTGCACATAAAATTGGGCGATAGGATTACTCTCCCCCACCAGACGAAAAAACTGACGCTCGGTGGCGCTGAGTGCCGCATCTGGCATCATATTAAGCAGGCCAATATGCAACTCACGAATGTCCTGATGCAGGGCAAAGTCGGGGGCAAGAACACGAATACCCTCCTCCCGTAAACGGGCAAAAGTGGGTAAATCATTATGTGCAACCAGCGGCATAAACTACTTTGGCTCCTTGCGGTTGATCGCGGTTTCCAGCAGATTTAGGAAATCCTGCTCATCTCGAACCTGGGCCACTTCTTTTGAGGTCACCGTATAACCGTGCGGTTTGGCAATGGCTTCATAGCGAGGAATACGAGAATGAAACAAGCGCGGAAATACCCAACGGGTAAAATCATCGGGATTGATTTGTGCCGCAAATTGCAGATTATTTTCAGCTAGATAGATCTCTAATTGTTCCTGCAAAAAATCCGGCCGGTAATACAACGGCTTGGGATCACTCTGCGCGCGTTGAATCAGTTTCTGCTCTTCTTCCGCATCAGTTACCTGTATATATAGAATCAGGCTGTGCTTCGCAAGAAGCTCGATAACGGCAGGTTCATCCAGTTCACACAGGCTGCCGCCCACATCGTTGACAAAATTTGAGTAACCGTAAATCTCCTGCGCCTTACGAATAAACTCAGGCACATCCTGCATCGCAGCAATTTCAGCTTCCCGATATTGTGCCTGTCGGTGAATGAAATCATCTAGAGCGACACCTCCAGCTTCGGGATTCCCCAGTTTGCCGACAAAACTCAGCACCGGCCCCAGATCATGCACCTTGATATTGTTGCGAATATAAATCCAGTCATTGCGCAGCAAATCCCGCAGAAACGGTGTTTGCATAGCCTGCTGTTTAATCAGATCCAGAATCGGCTCATCCAGATAGCGCGTGCCAATCCGGTAGTCACCGGAGTAGTGAAACCAGTGATTCTGACGCAATATGGCGGAAAGATGGGTTTTGCCTACGCCGGACATTCCCAATAAGGTGATGTTCCTGTTTTTCCAGGCACGGAAAGCATCAACGCTGAATTTCACGGGGGTACTCCACTGTTACGAATAGTAAATCAGACATTATGCAGGAATTATCCCATCGGTTATAGAGCTCAATAATTCAATTACTCACCGACGATACCTGTTCACCTTCAGGCGAACAGGCACGACTGAAAGTAAACCTGCACTAATAATATAAACATGGAATAAATCCAGAAGTGCTGGTGTCAGATGTAGTTAGGCTCGGCCCCTGTGCGGAGCCTATACACATAATAATGATTAATGAGGAGTATCGAATGAGTCTGTCAAAAATTACCCATCGGTTGACACACCGCAAACTACTATTGCCGCTGGCTCTCTGTCTCGGAGCCAGTCTGGGCACCGTCCAGGCCAGTAATGAAAAAGTAATTAGCCTGATCCAGCTATCCGATGTGCATGGCAACCTGGTTTCCCACACAGGTGTGATCAAAAACCCCGATGGCAGCGAACGATTTGTCACCCAGGGCGGTGGTCTGGCTAAAAACAAAACCCTGATTGACCAAATCCGCGCCGACAATCCCAATAACCTGCTGCTTGCCGTGGGCGATACCACCCACGGTACCGCCGAGGTGATGTTCACCGTCGGTGATGCAATCATGCCCACGCTGAATACCTTTGGTATCGATGCCTATACTCCCGGTAACTGGGAATTTGGCTACGGCCCGGCGGTTTTCCGTAATCGCTTTGCCAGCTTTGGCCCCAAGCCTCCCTTGTCAGCCAATATTCGCATCATGGCCGATGCCTATGACGGTCCCGGTATTACGGCTGCGACCTTCCCTACACTGGCCATTAACCTATATAACGATGTCACTGGCCTGCCCCTGCCCCCGCAACTGCACAATAAGCGAGTGCTGCCAGCCTATAAAATCTTCGATGTCGACGGCACCAATGTCGCCGTAATCGGTATCACTGCCGCTATCGTGCCGCAGCAACCGGATGTGCTCAACATCGGTCTGCGTTTCACCCAGGGTACCGAAGAGCTGCCCGGTATTATCCAGGAAGTACAGAATCTCGGTGCTACTGTGATCGTGGTGCAATCTGAACTTGGCCTGCCACAAAACCTTGAAATCGGTCGCCGCATCAAGGGCATTGATGTCATCTTCTCAGCACATACCCATGAAACTACGGTCAATGCACTGGTTGCCAGCAAAAAACGCATCAAGTCCCGCTCCTCCGGACGCATTCATCACCTTCGTCGCAATGAAACCATCGTGGTCGAAACCAATGAAGATCTCTATCTTGGCCGACTCGATTTGATCATTGATGATGGTAAAGTCGAAAAATTCATCTGGGAAGCGATTCCAGTTGATGATGATGTTGCTGAAGATCCGGCTACCAAAGCCATGGTGGACGCAGCCGAAGCACCCTTTATTGGTGAGACAGTACAACGTCATACCTTCATGCCTGGTGGCTACTGCCCGGCGAACAACTGTGGCGACACCACCATTCGTGGCGTACAGTTGACTGAGAGTCTGGATACCGTTGTCGGCTTTACGGAAGTGATGCTACATCGTGATGCGGTACTGGAAGATGAGATCAATAACTTCATCGCCGATGCCATGTTCAATGTCAGTAACACCGTCGTTCCCGGCGGTGTGGATCTATCCATGACCAATGGCTTCCGCTTTGGCAATGCGATTCTGTCCGCCAACGAAGTCAGCCCAGGTCAAACCTTTAGCGATGGTCGTACTGCCGGTGAAATCACCCTGCGTGATCTGTTCACCCTGTTCCCCATCTCACCAGGTGTGGCCGT
This sequence comes from uncultured Thiohalophilus sp., assembly GCA_964575555.1. GTDB lineage: Bacteria > Pseudomonadota > Gammaproteobacteria > UBA6429 > Thiohalophilaceae > JAADGZ01. Next base: position 18,618 of record CAZNRP010000053.1, read on the forward strand.
GGCTGAATTTTCCGGCGCACGCATCAAGAGTGATCTTGAAGTCGTGCTCTCGGCTGTCTTTAACCGCAACCCCTTCCTGCAACGGGGCGGCTGGTATGTGGGTCTGGCAAATATGACTCAGGAAATCGATCTTGATAACCGTCCGTTCAGCAGCTCAGGTGGCCGTATCGTTAACACCACCATTGGCGGAGTGAAACTGGATACCAGCAAACGTTACAGCTTTGCTTCCTGCTTCCCTCACGGCGAAGCGCTGGATCGTATCTGTCGTACCAGTGGTGGCGTCAATCATCTGTTCTTTGAACTGGCCGATGCGGATGACTACTCCAGCAGCATCAGTCTGGTCTCAGCAAAGAACAGCGAAGGTATCATCACCGGTCCTCGGGTGAAGCAGATCCTTCCTGATCGTTTTGTCCATCCTGTGCACATGATGCGTCGTTATCTGGATAGCCTGCCAGGCAATACTGTAACAGCCGCGGATGCCGTCACTGATCGCATCCAGACAGTGGATTCAACCATTGCTGGTAACCCCGCTGTTCCAGAGCCGGTCTCTGCAGTGGATCCAAGCTTGATCCAGCCTATTCAAGGTGCAGGTCCAGCCTTCTTCTCCGGAATAATCGGTAACTAAAAATCTAAGCCATTAACGTTAGGTACAAAAAAAGGGTCACTGAAAAGTGACCCTTTTTTTATTTACGGGCTTCATATGCAACAACTGAAGCTATTCTCTGGTTCTTAATGTTTGCGTCGAGCAATACCTGCCAGGCCAAGCAAAGCTGAGCCAAACAACCAGACAGCCGCCGGAACCGGCACGGCCGAAACCCGATCCAATTGAACATAAATACCCATATTCAAGCTTGCACCTTCGGCAAGGTTAAAATTCGATACAAAATTATACCCACCATCGATAGAAAAACCTAGCATTAACAGTTCATAATCCGAACCATCAACCGTAAAAATTACATTTTCCGGTGAATTGATGACACGCATGCTATCTGAACCCGCCGCAACATTATCAGTATTATTAACTTCAAGCGCATAAGTAAGCTTAGTTTGCCCTGCACCAAAAACATTTACTGCCAAACCAAGATCAACCGTGACCACATCGCCCACCAGCACGGTTTCAAGATTGGTATAGGTGAAAGAACCCAGATTAATCAGTAAAGAAGAATCCAGCGGCAATTCGGCATCAGCATTAATACCATCAAACTGAAAACGGCTACTCTCATACGAAGCTAAATTTACGCCCCAGCCAAATTCTGCAAGATCAGCGGAATCATTATTAAAAAGATAACTCAAAGAATAGGGATCAGAAAACCCCTGATTTTCAAAAGACCCCACAACACTATACGGTACGGCTTGTGCTAGATTCATATTCCCTAACAGAATCAGCGCACTCATGCCGGCATAACTCACAAACTTCATTTTGACCCCTTACTATATTTATAGTTATTTATACTGCTTCACAATAGTTTTTCCAACATCGATTGTGCAAGTTGGTTGGGATTTACTCAATATGAAAAAAGATATAGGGGGAAATACTAATTATAAATAATTTGAAATTATTTTCTTTTATCTTGTTGTTTTAAAAGAGTTTTTTATTCTATATATATG
>CAZNRP010000054.1:0-19549 GCA_964575555.1 uncultured Thiohalophilus sp.
ATATCAGTGGCAGTGTGAGCTACTGGGCACCCCCCGTGACGCGCAGGGTGACGCGGTTGAAATGGTGGTGCTGGGGATGGGCAAGCTGGGGGCGAAGGAGTTGAACCTGTCTTCTGATATTGATCTGATTTTCGCCTATCGGGAAGAAGGTGAGATTGAGCACGATGGAAAGTCATTCAGCCATAGCCAGTTTTTTGCCCGTTTAGGACAGGCATTGATTCGCGTGCTGGACACGGTGACCGCGGATGGTTTTGTGTTTCGGGTGGATATGCGGCTGCGCCCCTTTGGTGAGAGCGGGCCGCTGGCGATCAGTTTTTCGGCGATGGAAAACTACTATCTGATTCACGGGCGTGAATGGGAACGCTACGCCATGATCAAGGCGCAGGTGGTGGCTGGTGCGTGCCAGGACGGTGAGCAACTCATGAGTCTGTTGCGGCCTTTTGTATATCGTCATTATCTGGATTTTGGGGCGTTTGAATCCCTGCGCGAGATGAAGGCGATGATCATGCGTGAGGTGCGGCGCAAGGATATGGCCGATAACATCAAGCTGGGCGAGGGCGGGATTCGTGAAGTTGAATTTATTGCCCAGCTGTTCCAGCTGATTCGTGGTGGTCAGGATCGCGCCTTACAGACGCCCGCTTTATTTGATGTTTTTGCCTATTTGCGGGAACAGAATTATTTGCCTCAGATCACCGTGGACGAACTGTTGCAGGCCTATGAGTTTCTGCGCCTGAGCGAGAATCGGCTGCAGGCCTGGGCAGATCAACAGACGCATGTTTTGCCCTGTGAAGCGGTAGCCCAATTGCGACTGGCTTTTTCCATGGGCTATGCCGATTGGGAGGCATATCGGCTAGTACTGGAGCAGCAACGGCGGACGGTGCACCGTCATTTTGCTCAGGTCTTTGATGCGCCCCAGACTGAGGAGCAGGAGAATACCCCGCAGGCGATATTGGACGGGCTCTGGCAGGATGGGCTTGAGACTGAGAATGAAAAGACAGCGCAGACGGTGCTGCAGGAGGCGGGTTTCACCGATGCCGGGGAAAGTCTGCGTCGTCTGCGCCTGTTGAAGGCGGGTCGTCGTTATCTTTCCCTGCCGGTGAAAAGCCGTAAACGTTTTGACCGGTTGATGCCGCTGTTGCTGGGAGCCTGCGGGCAAAATACGAATGCGGATGTGACTCTGATCCGCACGCTGGATTTGCTTGAACAGATTGCTCGCCGCAGCGTTTATATGGCGCTGTTAGTAGAATACCCGCTGGCTCTGTCACAACTGGTAAAACTGTGCAGTGCCAGCCCCTGGATAGCCCGTTATCTGAGTCAGCAGCCGCTGTTGCTGGATGAGTTGCTGGATCCGCGCACGCTATATACCCCCCCGGATAAGGCCGCCCTGGAGGCGGAATTACAGCAGCGCATGAGCGCCTGCGAAGCCGGTGATCTTGAGCAGGCAATGGATACTCTGCGTCACTTTCGCCACAGCAATGTATTGCGGGTAGCGGCGGCGGATCAGGTTGGTGCCTTACCGGTGATGAAAGTAAGCGATCACTTAAGCTGGATTGCTGAAGTGGTATTGGAAGAGTCTCTGCAACTGGCCTGGCAGGATCTGCTCGCCCGCCATGGGAAAGTTCAGTGCGAGCAGTCGGGTGGCAAAGGTTTTGCCATTATCGCCTACGGCAAGTTGGGCGGGCAGGAGCTGGGCTATGGTTCGGATCTGGATCTGGTTTTTCTGCATGCCTGCAACGATGCCAGCCTGATGACCGATGGCGAGCAGCCCTTGTCGCTGCCGGTATTTTTTGCCCGCCTTGGTCAACGTCTGATTCATATTCTCACCGCACACACCCCGGCCGGAAAACTCTACGAAATTGATATGCGTCTGCGCCCGGATGGGGCTTCGGGTACGCTGGTCAGCTCGCTGGACAGTTATGCCGGTTATCAGCAAAACAAAGCCTGGATCTGGGAACATCAGGCGCTGGCGCGAGCCCGTTTTGTTGCCGGTGACCCTCGCATTGCGGGAGGCTTCGAGCAAATACGTCAGCAGATTCTAGCTCAGCCGCGAGAAGAAAAGAGTTTGCGCAAGGAAATTATTTCTATGCGCCAGCGCATGCGTGAAGAGCTGCTGAAAAAATCCAGCGGCCAGTTTGATTTGAAACAGGGCGCGGGCGGGATAGTTGATATTGAATTTATGGTGCAATTTGCAGTACTGGCCTGGGCGCAACAGTGCCCGCATTTAACCTGTTTTAGCGACACGATTCGACAGCTTGAGGTGATGGGCCAGAATAGTCTGATGCCGATGGATGAGGTGGCGATACTAACCGATGCCTATCAGCAGTATCGCAGTCGCTTGCACCGGCTGGCGCTACAGGAGCAGGGCAAGCTGGTGGTGGATACCGAATTTGTCGAGCTGCGTGAAGCCGTGGGCAGGATCTGGTGTGAATGGATGAACAAATAAAGCAAATACGACAAACGGTTTGATTTCTAATAGAATACGCGCCTTATTGAACCTTGAGTTTAGAATCAGAATTTTGGAGTGATGCAGTATGTCGATGGCAGACCGAGACGGGCTAATCTGGCTGGATGGGGAAATGGTGCCCTGGCGTGAGGCGAAGATCCACGTATTGACCCATACCCTGCATTACGGCATGGGCGTGTTTGAAGGTCTGCGTGCCTATAAAACCGAGCAGGGCACGGCGATTTTCCGCCTGCAGGCGCATACTGATCGGCTGTTCCGCTCGGCGCATATTCTGGGCATGCCCATGCCCTTCGATAAAGAAACCTTAAACGCGGCGCAAAAAGCCGTGGTGCGGGAAAATAACCTGGAGACGGCTTATATTCGTCCCATGTGTTTTTACGGCTCAGAAGGCATGGGCTTACGTGCCGATAATCTGAAAGTGCATGTGACCATTGCCGCCTGGGAGTGGGGTTCCTATCTGGGTGCGGAAGGGCTGGAAAAAGGCATTCGCATCAAGACCTCCTCCTTTACCCGCCACCACGTCAACATCACCATGTGTAAGGCTAAGGCCAACGGTAACTATATGAATTCGATGTTGGCACTGCAGGAAGCCCTGCGTGATGGCTACGATGAAGCGCTGCTGTTAGATGTCGATGGTTTCGTCGCCGAAGGCAGTGGCGAGAATATTTTCATTATCCGAAATGGGGTGATTTATACCCCCGATTTAACCTCGGCACTGGAAGGCATTACCCGTGAGACGATTTTTGCGCTGGCCCAGCACAATGGGCTGGAAGTGCATGAGAAGCGTATTACCCGGGATGAAGTGTATATTGCCGATGAGGCCTTTTTCACTGGCAGCGCGGCGGAAGTTACGCCGATCCGTGAGCTGGATGGGCGGCAGATCGGCAATGGCGGGCGTGGGCCGATCACCGAAAAATTGCAGGCGCAGTACTTTGACCTGGTGCATGGCCGGCTTGACGAGCTGGGTGAGCAATATGCCGATTGGGTCAATCTGGTTAAGTGATTGGCGGCGAAAGCAAAGCGAGCAGGCGTAAATGTATGGTAATTATCTTGTTTCACAGCTGAAATGGGATTTTTTGCGTAGGTTGGGCTTCATTTCATTCAACCCAACCTAACATATACTATATAAATCCCCAGACTTCATTGCAGGAGAAAATAATGAGTAATCAGATCGACAGTAGTGCGAGAAAAAAAACACTGCAGGCCAATGCTGTGAGCCGTTATGAAATAACCACAACGGATTTGCCGTTGCATTGCCCGATGGACAATATGAGCCAGTGGGATTCGCATCCACGCGTGTTTTTGCCAATCGAAAATACTGGCGAGTCACGCTGTCCTTATTGTGGTGCCCTGTACATTATTAAAGATAAAATTGGCGAAGCCTCCTGAGGTCTGAAGTCAGAATGAAGCAACTTCCTGAATTTGACAAAGCACATGTAGTGGTGGTGGGGGATCTGATGCTGGATCGCTACTGGCACGGCAATACCTCGCGTATTTCCCCGGAAGCACCGGTGCCGGTGGTGCATGTGAACAACGCTGAGGAACGTCCCGGCGGTGCCGGCAACGTGGCCTTGAATATTGCTGCGCTGGGTGCTGAGCCTCAATTGCTGGGTTTTACCGGCAAAGACGAGGCCGCCGGTGCCTTAGAAGACATTCTGCAACAGCAAGGTGTGAGCTGCCATTTTCAGGCGCTGGATGACTGCGCCACGGTCACCAAGCTGCGAGTGTTGTCCCGTCATCAGCAGTTGATTCGACTGGATTTTGAAGATGGCTTTAGTGAACAGGATCCCTCTGGGTTATTAGCGGCACTGGATAAAGCCCTGCCCGAGGCGGGGGCGCTGATTTTGTCAGATTACGGCAAGGGTACATTGGCTCAGATAGCGCATTTTATCAAAAAAGCCCGGGTGGCCGGTGTGCCGGTATTGGTTGATCCTAAAGGCAGTGATTTTAGTATCTATCGTGGCGTGACCCTGATTACTCCCAATCTGTCCGAGTTCGAAGCGGTGGTCGGCGCGTGTGCCAACGATGCCGAGATCGTTGAAAAAGGCGAGGCCTTACTGGTTGAGCTAGATTTACAGGCGCTATTGGTGACCCGCAGTGAAAAAGGCATGACCCTGTTGCAACAGGGCAAACCCGCGCTGCATTTACCCACCGAGGCACAGGAAGTCTTCGATGTGACCGGTGCCGGTGATACGGTAATTTCGGTAATGGCGGCTTCACTGGCGGCCGGGCGGGATCTGGTTGAAGCCACGATTTGTTCCAATCTGGCCGCTGGAGTCGTGGTCGGTAAATTGGGTACGGCAACCGTCAGTGCTGCCGAGTTGCGTAGTGCATTGCGCAAGCAACAGCCCTTGCAACGCGGTGTGATTGAAGAGCAACAACTGGTGAAGCTGGTCAATGAGGCGCAGGAACATAATGAAACCGTGGTCATGACCAATGGGTGCTTTGATATTCTGCATCCGGGCCATGTGGCGTATTTGCAGCAGGCCGGCAAGTTGGGTGAGCGTTTAATCATTGCGGTCAATGATGATGCCTCAGTGCGAGAGTTGAAGGGCGAAGGTCGGCCAATTAATTCAGTTGAAAGGCGTATGGCGGTACTGGCCGCACTGGAATGTGTGGACTGGGTGGTGCCGTTTTCGGGCGAGACGCCAGAACGTTTAATCTGCAAAGTGCTGCCTGATTTGTTAGTAAAAGGCGGCGACTACCGGCCGGAAGAGGTCGCGGGTGGAACCTGTGTGGTTGATAATGGCGGTGAGGTGCAGATACTGGACTTCATTGAAGGTCATTCGACCAGCGACATTATTAAAAATATTTTAGAGAACTAATTTTAAGGCGAGAAGCATGATTATAGTAACAGGCGGAGCCGGATTTATTGGTAGCAACATCGTCAAAACCCTGAACGAGCAGGGTGAGACCGATATTCTGGTGGTGGACAATCTTAAGAACGGCGTGAAGTTCAAGAACATCGCCGATTGTGAAATTGCTGACTACATGGATAAGGAAGACTTCATCGCACGAATACAGGCGGGTGAGTCCTTTGCTGACAAGGTTGAGGCCATTTTCCATGAAGGAGCCTGCTCCAGTACCACCGAGTGGGATGGCAAGTTCATCATGCGTAACAACTACGAGTATTCCAAGAGTCTGTTGCACTATTGTCTCGAACGCGGCATCGCCTATTTATATGCCTCTTCAGCTTCGGTTTATGGTGGTGGTAGCGTGTTCAGCGAACAGCGCGAGCATGAAGAACCGCTGAATATGTACGGTTATTCCAAGTTTCTGTTCGACCAGTATGTGCGGCGGATTTTACCCACAGCGAAAAGTCAGATCGTCGGCTTCCGCTACTTCAATGTTTATGGTCCACGCGAACAGCACAAGGGCAGCATGTCCAGCGTCGCTTTTCATGTGAACAATCAGATGCACGACACCGGTGTGGCGAAACTGTTTGAAGGTTGTGACGGTTACGGCAACGGTGAACAGCGCCGGGACTTTGTTTATGTGGGCGACACCGTGGCGGTGAATTTGTGGTTCATGCGTCATCCGGATAAGTCCGGTATTTTTAATTTGGGTACCGGACGTAGCCAGCCCTTTAACGATGTGGCCAAAGCCGTACTCGACTGGCATGGCAAGGACAAGCTGGAATATATTCCCTTTCCCGAACATCTAAAGGGACGTTATCAGAGTTTTACCGAGGCGGATATCAGTGCTCTGCGTGGTGCAGGTTATGACGCGTCATTTAAAACGGTAGAAGAAGGTGTGAAGTTATACCTGGATTGGTTACACCAGTAAATATGTTCCAGATCCCCGTTTATTCAAGGCCGTTCGCCCTGAGCCTGTCGAAGGGTGGGCAGGGTTAAATATGTATGTAAATGGAAAGGTGTAGTTGTGCATCCCGAGCGCATCCTGATCGTTGGCCCGGCCTGGGTCGGGGATATGGTGATGGCACAGAGCCTGTTCATCTCCCTGAAACAGCGTAACCCTGAGGCTGTGATCGATGTGGTGGCACCAGCCTGGTCACTGCCGCTGCTGGCGCGGATGCCTGAAGTTAATTGTGCGATTAGCATGGAAGTGGGGCATGGTAAGTTTGGTCTGTTTGCTCGTTTCAAATTAGGACGCTCTTTGAGAAGCCGGTATTACGATCGCGCGATTGTGTTGCCCCGCTCATTTAAATCTGCACTGGTTCCTTTTTTCGCCGGGGCGAAAATTCGAACGGGTTTTCGGGGAGAAATGCGCTATGGTTTGCTCAATGATATTCGCCCGTTAGATAAAACGGTATTATCGCAAACGGTGCAGCGTTACGTGGCACTGGGTGAACCTGATGAGGCAGGATTAGCTCCGACTATTCCGCTTCCTGCTCTACGTATTGATCCGGTTAATCAGGGGCGGCTTCGACAGAAGCTGAGCCTGACAACGGAGCAGATGGTTGTAGGATTTATGCCGGGAGCGGAATACGGGCCTGCAAAGTGCTGGCCGATTGAAAATTTTGCTAAACTAGCGGGTAGTTTGAACGATAAAGGTATCGAGGTCTGGATCTTTGGTTCCGGCAAAGAAAAGGCGCTTGCTGATAAAATAACCAGCCTTGCGCCGCAAGCCCGAAATCTTTGTGGTCAGACCCGGCTTGAAGATGTGGTTGATTTGATGGCATTAACCCAGTCTGTAGTCAGTAATGATTCGGGCTTGATGCATGTGGCTTGCGCCAGTGGCACTCGCGTCATTGGTATTTATGGCTCATCGAATCCTGACTATACACCGCCCTTGTCTGAGAATGCGAAAGTAGTCTATTTAGGGCTGGATTGTAGCCCCTGTTTTAAGAGAGTATGTCCGCTGGGACATACGGATTGTTTGACTCAAATACACTTTGAATTTGTGGAAGAAATACTTGTCGATGGAAATGAATTTATCTCGAATCAAAAACTGTTTCCCCAGCCAGGGAGTGTTTCCTGAAAAAGCACTATTTGTGCTGCTTTTCCTGTTTCCGATCCTTTCCCTGAGTGTGCGCCACTGGCTTAGTGGAGCTTTTACCCTTATTGCTCTGCTGTCCCTGGTTTATGCCTGGTCATCGCTAAAATTAAAACCCTTTCAAAGGGAAGAAAAAGTCCTGTTTGCTATTTTCGGCTTTTATTTTTTTAGTATATTACTTTCGAGTACGGTGACGGGCTGGAGTGAGTCGTCTTTTCATCGTTTGGGTACCGAAATGAAGTATCTGGCCTTTTTTCCTTTTTATCTTTATATCCGTCACTACCCCACAGCCTGGCGTGGTTTGATTCTTGCGATTCCTTTGGGTGGCGTCGTGCTGGGCGTGCAGGCGATTTATGATACTTATTTTTTACAATATGGCCGCGCTAACGGGATCTATGGCCCGATTATTTATGGTGATCTGGCCGTGCTGCTGGCTATGTTTTCCCTGATTTTTGCACTTACCAACCGGAATAAATTCTGGATTGGAATTAACCTGCTGGCGGCAGTGTTAGCGATGCTAGCGGTGATTTATTCGGGCTCGCGAAATGCCTGGCTTGCAGTAATGGTTAGTTTAGCCATTTTACCTTTTCTAATTGGAGCGAGAACCACATTCTGGCGGCTTGGTAGCGGTTACATGGCAATGCTTGTTGTTGTTATTGTCATGGTCATTAGTACTCCGAGTTCGATTACCTCAAGATTTGGTATCGCGACTGATGAGTTTAAGAGCTATTTTCATCATGATCTCGACGCTGAAAATACTAGTGTTAACAATAGCACTTCAGTGGGTATTCGTCTTGAGATGTGGCATTCGGCATGGATCATAATTAAACAGCATCCATTACTTGGTGTCGGGCCGGGAAACATGGGGCTGGAAATGAATGCGTTAGTTGAAAAGGGGGAAGCACCCCAGACTGTTTATCGTGATCCTGCTGGGGTTCGTGGCATTCATGTGCATAACGCCTACTTTGAGGTGATGGGAACCCAGGGTATCATTGGATTATTGGTATTATTGCTGATGTTATTTTATCCACTTTATGTTTTTGTGCATAATCGACGTTATGATCAACGCATTGCCAGCCTTGGCATTGTTTTAATGAGCGGTTTTATGATTTTTTCTTTGACCGAAATTCCGTTTATTCATGATAATTTCAGCTCTATTTTCCTTACTTTCCTGAGCGTATTTTTCGCATGGATAATGCATGCCAAATACCATCCCCGAACTGCCTGAAAACTCCATTAGCGTTATAGTCATTGCCTGCAATGAAGAAGGTGCTCTTGCAGAGTGCCTTGAATCGGTAAGCTGGGCGGACGAGATTATTGTCGTTGATTCCGGGAGCACAGATAGCACGCAGGTCATTGCCAGAAAACATACAGATAAAGTCTACGTGGAAGCAGCGTGGCGGGGTTTTGGCATACAAAAACAACGTGCACAATCTCATGCCCGTGGCCGTTGGATCTTATCCATTGATGCGGATGAACGGGTTACTTCTGAATTACAACAGGAAATACGTGTGGCGGCATTGGCTGATGATGCCGCCTACAGCATGCCGATTCTTCCCTATTGCTTTGGTCGATTTATCCGTCATGGTGGCTGGTACCCTGCACCCAAGGTACGTTTTTATCCTCGACTACGCGCTCGTTATGGTTCCCAGCCGGTACATGAAAAGCTGGAATATGAGGACGGACTTGAAATCAGACAACTAAAAGGCGATCTGCTTCACTATACCTATCGGGATATGGAACATTATCTCGTTAAGTCTGCTCACTATGCAGCGGCCTGGGCAGCTCCACGCAAAGCAAAAGGTCGCAAGGCATCTTTACTGCAGGGATTCATTCATGCAATAACCTGTTTTGTGCGTATGTATATTTTTCGTGCCGGCTTTCTGGATGGCAAACAGGGATTTTTATTAGCAGTATTATCGTCGCATTCGACCTTTGTCAAATATGCTGATCTGTGGGTTCGTCAGCAGTCCTGATGTAATATAAAAAACATTTTTACCACAGGGGTCACAGAGGTTTTATATTTTCAGTAACTCTGTGGTGAATTTTAATTCAGGAATTTTTCACTGATTTGTTTTGCTGCTTCTTCGATATCGATACTGCTCATATCCTCTTCTTCAGCGGTTTCCGGTGGAGAAAAGGCCAATCTACGGTCTTCCGAATTTAGAGTTTGCCAGCGCAGGGAAGTGGCCGACTGTCGGCGTGTATAAAATGCGGCGGTAGGTCGATTTAGCGCACCAGCAATATGCAGGGGGCCGGTGGAGCCACTGATAAATAGATTGGTAAATTGAATATGTTCGGCAAAGCGATGCAGGCCTTCATTTGAAATATAAAGGCTGTGCTGGCAGTCCGCAAGTTGGTGACTGAGCGCCTTTGCTTGTGCTTCTTCGCCGGGGCCGCAGGATATTATAATATGCGTGTCTTTTATTGTGTGAAGTTTACGGGCCAACTGGGCAAATTGAGGCAGCGATAAATTGGCAGCCGATCCCCCACTACCGGGGTGAATAAAAATTAACTTTGAGTTGGTCTTGATAATAAAGTGATCGCAGAATTGCTGTCTGAGAAAATGGATGTGCTCATCATCAAAGTGCAGAAAAGGGGGGGCAGGCAAAGGTGCCGATGTGCGGCCATTGAGTCGCAAATAGTAATCGACCAGATTCTGATTGTAAGAATACTCGGGTTTTTGGGAAAGTGAGCGTCGCTGAGTTAGACGTTTAGTGTAAAATATTTGAGCGAGTTTAGTGGCCGGGGCTATGCGTTCGGGAATGCCTGCGAGGAAAGTGGCTAAAGCAATACGAGTGGTTGAGTACAGCGCAATGGCGACATCATAATGCTGGCTTCGTAATTGTTGTGCCAGTGTCCAGAAGCCTGCTTTTTTACCCGGATCGATGATGACCTGATCGATATATTCGCAGGCATCAGCTAGCGGGCGGGTATATTCGGGAACCAGTATATGCAGTTCCGCATCAGGATAACTCCGCTTCAGCCGGGCAAAAGCTGGGAAAGCCAGCATAAAGTCGCCAAGTTTGTCGTTGCGGATGAGTAGGATTTTTTTCGCAGGTATTTGCATAAAGCAAATCATATCGGTATTTTTCATTCATGATAAGTAAAAAAAGGCAATAAAGAGTGGGACTAAAGCTCTGGTTTGAACGAGGAGCCTGGGCATCGCGCTCAGCGGCCAAAAAAGCGGCAGCAATTGAGCCGGACAAGGTCAATAGTATTGCGGTTATTCGCCATGCCGCGTTTGGTGATATGGTGCTAACGCGTGCTTTTTTGCTAGAGCTGCGTAAGCATTTTCCGAATGCAAAAATAACGCTCAGCATTGTTAGCAACTATAGCTTCTGTGTTCCAGAGGATATGGTTGACAGGGTTCATGTTACTTATGGTAGTGACAGGCGTGGCTCCTCACGACGAGAGCAAATCCAGCAGTTGCGCGAGCTGGGCTATCATGATCTCCTGTTTGATCTGGCTTCGACCAGTCGTTCAGCCTGGTTATGCCTGTTAAACCCGGCAAAGTTAAAATTGGGATTTCCCTACCACCACTTTAAGCGGTTTCTATTATACGATGCGACCGTGTTGCGTTCGGATCTACGATTTGAGCTGGAAACCATGCTGGACATGTTGAGCCTGATTGGTTTAAAGACTACCTGGCCCCCTCGTTTTGCACTGGTGGGAGAAACACTGAAGCGAGAGCGCCCTTATCTGGTTTATTTTACCAGTGCCTCGATCGTAGAAAAATGCTGGTCGGCAGATCGATTTTCCTCGCTGATTGCTCGACTGGCTGATAAATATGCGGATTATGAACATATTGTTCTGGAAGGAGTGGCCGAGTGGGAGTCCATTGATGATGTGATGGTGCCGCTAAAAAACAGACATAATATTACGGCAATGAAGGTGGGCAGCCTGGGAGACAGCATTGCCTTGTTCAAAGGCGCGGTATTGTTGGTTAGTAATGACACCGGCACACGGAACCTGGCAATTGCCACGCAAACGCCGACAGTGGGCATTTTCTTTTACACAGTGCCTTATCGTTATTGGCCGCGCTATGGTCAACATGATGTAGTGTTTAATGCGGATGGTAGTCAGCCAGAGGTAGAAATGGTGTATCAATCTGTGCTCAGGCTTATGCAGCAAGATAGCTGCTTACCTGAAACATGAAAATACTGGTTTTATGTACCTCCCCAGGGCTGGGTGGGCTGGAGCTTTACGCTGAGCGTGAATACCAATATTTACAACAGGCGGGGCATGATGTTTATTTTGTGGTTGCCAGGACTGGGCGATTGGCGCAAAGAAATCGGAAAAGGTCGATTCCCGCATTTTATTTACCCCGGCAGAGTAAACTATTTCCGCTAATAAATGCGCTGAAGCTGGCACGCTATATCGATGTTAAAGATATTGATATTATACATATGCACTGGGGTAAGGAGCTGAATTTGGCTGGGCTGGCTAAATGGTTTTCACGGCGCAAGCCGATACTTTTCTATACCCGGCATATGGGCATTACCCGCTCAAAAAAAGATTTTGTGCACCGCTTTTTTTATCGTCAGGTTAACAGGGTATTAACGATCTCAAAGCAGGTAGAAAAAGAAGTGCATGCATTTTTACCGCTAGGAAGAGAGCAGGTCACACTGCTGTATCTCGGTGTGGCGGATAAAACTGTTGAGCAAGTTGATTGTAGCGGCCTGCCTGAAAGTATCAAAAAGAGCCAGTTTAAAATTGCACTGTTCGGGCGAATTGAATATGGTAAAGGCCAGCATATATTGATTGATGCGATGGCGCAGCTGGTGAGCAAAAAGCTTGATGTGAGTGCCAGTTTAGTTGGCCAGGTTATGGATAACCGCTATTTTGATAAACTGAAACAATCAGTAATAAAGTATAAACTGGACAAACATGTTTCGCACCTGGGTTTCGTTGATAATGCTATGGCGGTCATGCCTTGTTTTGATGTCGTTGTTCTGCTGACTTATTGCGAAACTTTTGGGTTAGTGTTAGTGGAGGCGATGCGTGCAGGTGTGGCGGTTGTTGGTACCGATGCGGGTGGCGTACCTGAAATTATTAAACATGAGAAGACGGGTATGTTGATCCCTGCGGGTGATGCGGTTGCGCTAGCTAAAGTGCTTACAGAATTATATTTTGATAAAGAATTAAAACAGCGTTTAGCTCGAGCAGGAAAAAATAGGGCAGATAGAAAATTTAATGAGCAACAACATTTCAATAAACTGGAACAGCTACTGATGGCTAATGATATATAATATGCAGGATAATTCTATTATTTCAGTGGTTGTACCTGTTTACAATGAAATGGAAGTGCTGCCTGAGTTTCATTCGCGTGTTGGTCGGGTGCTTGATGACTTACCAGTGAATTCAGAGATAGTTTATGTTAATGACGGTAGTACGGATGAGTCGCTTTTAATTCTGAATAAAATACATGAGCAGGATTCACGGGTGGCGGTGCTGGATCTGAGCAGGAACTTTGGTAAGGAAATTGCTATGACAGCGGGGTTGCATAAGGCGCAAGGCGATGCGGTTATTGTGATTGATGCGGACTTACAGGATCCACCGGAATTAATACCCAGGTTAATTGATGAATGGCAAAAAGGTTTTGATGTCATTTACGCTAAACGAGTCAGGCGTGATGGTGAGCCTGCCTTCAAAAAATTAACGGCACATTTATTTTACCGCCTTATGCGTATGATTGGACAAATAAAGATACCGGAAGATACGGGTGATTATCGCCTGCTTAGTCGGCGTGCTGTGGATGCCCTCAATACTTTGAGTGAACAACATCGTTTTATGAAAGGTCTGTTTACCTGGATTGGATATCGGCAGAAGGCGGTTATTTACGAGCGTGATCCCAGGCACGCGGGGAAAAGCAAATGGAACTACTGGCATCTGTGGAATTTTGCAATTGAAGGTATTACCTCATACTCAAGTGCACCATTAAAACTAGCTAGTTATCTTGGATTATTAACTGCGTTAGGGTCATTTGTTTTTGGCCTGTTTATCATAGTTCGAACCATACTTTATGGCGATCCAGTTCAGGGTTATCCGTCGATGATTGTTATTATTCTTTTCCTTGGCGGAGTGCAGTTAATGTCAATTGGGGTGTTGGGTGAATACGTGGGGCGAATATTTACTGAAACTAAGCGGCGACCACTTTATTTTGTTAATAAATTTAGTGCTTGCCGGGGGTGTCAGGAGAATACCGAGGCTGACAGAAAAACCGGAATAGCTCTTGAATAGAGACAACTACAGGCAGTTTTTATTATTTTCAATGATAGGTGCCGTTGGAACGGGAGGGCATTTTATCACTTTGATTTTACTTGTGGAGTTCGTCAGTCTAGCTGCGGTGTGGGCGACAACAGTGGGGTTTGTTGTCGGCGCAGTAATAAATTATTTTTTGAATTATTATCTTACTTTCAAAAGCGACAAGGCACACCGCGATGCTATGTTGAAATTTTTCACTGTAGCCCTGCTCGGAGCAGGAACGAACATGCTGATCGTATTTGTTGGCGTGGATGTGATGATGCTGCACTATCTTCTGGTTCAACTTGTTGCCTCATTCATCGTATTGATGTGGAATTTTAGTGTCAATAAGCTATGGACGTTTGCAGACAATGGTTGAAAGAATAGTTCTAGCTGGAGATAAAACAGAGAGCAATAATGCAAATTAGAACAAAGCTCTACTCACAGCTTGATTGCTCGACCTCACGACTTCATCTGCTGGTGCTTATAAGTTTTCTAGCAGTTGGCTTTTTGTTGCGTCTATATGGTTACTGGGTGGGTGAAAGTTTTCATATTTTTGCTATTAATGACGAAGTCTCTGCCTTTCGTGTTGCGATGCAGTTTCTGGCGGGTGAGGAGCAGGCATTTTATCTTGGACAACCTAATTTTTCTGAAGGCCATGCACCGGGACCAGGCTGGACTCTGTTCTGGGTGGTGTTACTCAAATTAGGAGGAGGATCCATCGACTATGCGCTGCTGTATGTCGCATTACTTAATAGTCTGGTGGTGTTTCTTATTTATCTATTTGCACGTCAGCTGCTGAGTCCTGGTTACGCCTTACTCAGTTGCGTACTGTTTGCTATTTCTCCCTGGCCGGTATATTACTCGCTGGGACTATGGAACCCGGTTCCGCTAGCCTTGATTGGTGTTCTGCTCTTTATTTCACTTTGGCGAGTTACTCAGATAGAAAAAAGTTACGCCATTTTTTGGGTCTGTGTACTCAGCGCTATATTGCCGCACTTCCACATGATTGGTGTTTTTTATTATCCGGCGATATTACTGGTCTTGTATCTTAGTCCTGTAAAACTAAATCGAGGTGGGTTTATCATTGGGCTTATTGCCGGCATGCTGGTCTATGCCCCCTATTTTGTTGGTGAGATACAACATGACTGGGAAAATACGCGTCTAATCTTAAGTGGAAATGAAGGTTTTACGTTCAGTGTTTTGAAAGTGATTTCCGGGCCGGTTACTGTTCTGTCAAACCATCCTGGACGCTGGTTGGGTGACGGACTGGATGGGCTGTTCAAGTTTGGTGATATATGGTTTGGTTCAAGGTATGTTCTCCTTGCTGTTAATGTAGTATCGCTGCTGCTATCCCTGTTTATCGTGGTATGGTTTGGCCGTCACTTTTTTGCTCTATCTAGACGCTATGGGAGACAATGGGGGCAGATGTTTAAAAACTATCCAGTGGTTTCCTTTGTCGGCATCCTGCTTTTTCTTCCTTTGTTACTATTTGTTTTTACTGGACATAATTATAGTACCCGCTATGCGATACTAATCTTCCCTTTGTTGTTTGTATTGCCAGCCTTGTATCTCGAGTTTGGCCAGTCAGGTCAGGTTAAAAAATTCTACGTCAAAAGTTTACCCTTGGTCTCAGTATTTAGTATTTATCTTCTGCTTACATTTTTCACTCATTTGTCAAATCAGGCAGAAGGGGATGAGCATTTTATAAATAGTTTTAGAAAAATGGAATTGATCCGAGAAAAAGTAAAACAACATGCGGGACAAGGCATTCGGATTCAACTTGTGATTGATGAGTATGCTAAACAGGCTCCTGAACGATTAATGATTGCAGTTGTTGCGCTTGCAGACTATTTTAATATTTATAACGTTTATATTGATAAAAATACAAATGTTGACGTGAATAAATATGTGCTTAGATATCAGAAAGATGTGACCACAGATAGTGGTACTGTAGCTTATCAGGGAAATGGTATCGTCGTCTATCTGAGCAGTAAACCTGCTGATGGCCGGTATATCTTGCCTTGACTGAAAATTAAAACGGTCTATTTTTATTTTAGAATTCAATTTAGTGGTGCATAAATGAACGACATTAGTCAGAAAGCGCTTGAGCGTCTCGATATAAAACCCAGTAAGCTTAAACGTTTTATTAGAAAAGCTAACTGGCTTTTTAGTGTTTATTTGCCGAAACAACATGATTCAACAGTATTAACACGTAACGGGTTGTTGACCTTTGATAGTAAAGACAGAACAACTGGACGACTTCTACATGTTTATCGTAATCATGAATTTAATGACATGATGGATATAGTAGAGTTTTTAAGAAATAAGGGGGTGCTTTCAAGCGATTGTGATGGGACTGTCGTTGATGTTGGTGGTTATGTTGGCATGTCCTCAACCGCATTTTTGCTGGAGAAAATATTCAGTCGATCTCTGGCCTTCGAACCTTCACCTGGGAATTATAGACTCTTACAGAAAAATATTGAGAACAACAAGCTGAGCAGGTCACTGAAAGCATTTAATATGGCGTTGTCTGATAAAAATGCTGAGCTTGAATTTGAATTAAGTGAAAAAAATTATGGTGACCACAGAATAAGAAGTGGCTCAATGACAGCTAAAGGTCACTTTGGTGAAGAAAATCGTAAAGTCATCACTGTTCCTGCGCGAAAATTCGATGACTTTTTGCAAGAGCATGCGGAAATTGATCAGCTTGATATTCGTTTAATATGGATGGATGTTCAGGGGCATGAGGCAAAATTCATTTCGGGTGCAAAACAGTTTCTGTTGGAACACCCATCAGTTCCGATTATGATGGAATTCTGGCCCTATGCGATACAAAGATCTGGAGTAACAAGAACAGAGTTTGTTGCCCTGGTGTCAGGCATATTCAGTAAATTTTACAGCTTTGAGAATTCAGGTTTAAAAGAATATAGTATAGCTGAGATTGGTGCTTATTTTGACCGTAACACTGATCCTGAAGGTGGTGCGGCGGTTATGTTAACAAATTAAGTGATTTTTATGCCAACTAAAAAGCTGATGTATGATATCTCAGTTATAATTATCAACTATAATTCAAGTCAGTATACCTTGGAATGTGTTGCTACAATTCTGGATAAAACCTCAGAAAATACCAGTTTCAACATAATAGTTATAGATAATTGTTCATCTATCGCGGACTACTTGAAGATAAAACATCTTAATCAAATCGACAATATAACGGTTGTAAGGAGTAAGCTTAATCTTGGTTTTGCAGGGGGGCATATGTTTGGTCTGCAGTTTACTCAAGCAAAATATTATTTTTTATTGAATAATGATTGTCAGTTTATGAATGATTGTCTTACTGAGTTATATGTGTTTTGTGAAACGCACAAAAATGTTGGTCTGTGTTCGCCACAAATGTATTCATTAGAGGGGTTGCCAATTCCTTCATTTGATTATTTTCCGATAATATCTTCAAAGATATTAGGTACGGGGATTTTTAGATTAATAAAAGGAAAAGATTTTCATTTAAGAAAGAAAATATATTCTGAGCCGATTAAAGTGGATGTTATTAGTGGTAGTCATATGTTTGTTCGTGCATCCAGTTTCAACCAGCTTGGTGGCTTAGACACTAATTTTTTCTTGTATTGTGAGGAAGAAGATTTATCTATGCGAATGTATAATGCTGGTTTTGAGACATGGGTTGTGCCTTTTGCTAAAAATATCCATATTGGTAGTGCAAGTACGCACAGAAATATTGCGATAAGAAAGGAATTTTATATTTCATTTTTTTATTTTTACCGCAAGCATTTCGGCCTTTTGCGAACAGAAATTTTACGTTTGATACTTTTAATTAGAAATTTTAAAAAAATATTTTTCAAATGGGAAAATTTTAAAATATTTATATTTATAATATGTGGAGCTAATCTGACTAATAGTCTGCGGCACAAGCAGGAACTTGTTGAATTAGACAATGATAATGATTTTGAATAACCTATAGAACATCTAATATGGAAAACTCAGAAAATGATTATATCGGTTACTCGCTAGAATCGGCCGCACTTAATGAAATCAACAAAATCTGTATAATCGCCTGGGGTTTAATTGGGGATGTGTTTATCAGAGTACCTGTGGTAGAGGCAGTAAGACAGCGATTTCCTGCTGCGAAGATAACAGTTGTAATTGAGACGCTGACAAAACCTGTATTTGAGTATAATCAACATGTTGATGAGGTGCTGGTATTTGATCGTAATAAACATCCCTTGTATAAATACATTTATTTTTCGATAAAGAATATTATTTACATGCGTAAAAAGAAATTTGATTTATGCATTGATCTTTACGCCGGTGGTTCAAGTCCAGTAATTTCAAAATTATCTAATGCCACGATCAGGCTGGGACTAGATCACAAAAAAAAGCTTAGAAAATCATATAATCTTTTTGTAAATAGACCTGAATATTGTCGACAGTGGATTAAGGATTTTGCTCTGCTTTTAGTGCCGCTAGGTATCCAGGTTGAGGATGTGCGGATCGGTACCAGTTTTGCTTATTCTAATGCTGATAATAAGGCTATAATTGACTACCTGGATGTAAACAAAAAATATATTTGTATTAATCTGGCAACATCTGACGTTGCCAAATGTTGGTCAGTTCAGAAATATTTGAAATTGGCTCAGTATATTTATCAACAGTATGGTTTAATACCTGTAGTATTAAGTAATCCTGGTCAGGAACAACTTGCCAGAGAATTTGTTGAATTCTACCAAAACGAGCTTGTTAATCCACCGGTATTGCCCTTGTGTCAGGTCGGTGCTCTCATCGATTTATGTGAATATATGATTACCGGAGATACATCGTTGATGCACATGTCATTTGGTTTAAAAAAACCAACCCTGGCACTATTTACCTATACTCGTCCGGAGTGGCATATTGTAGAAGATTGTATCCTTGAATATTGCTTTAAAGAAAATATGGAATCTAAAAATTGGCGTTGTGGTAAACCATGGGGTGGTAAGGATATAAATTTAAGCGAGGTGATATCAAAATTTGACAGATTGGTGTTACGAACCACAGTACAATTAAATTAGTTAACTGAAGAGTTATTAGACGATTAATCTCAAACATTTAAAGCTTGAAATAAAATGGGGATGATATGGGAACAGCATTAAGAGATTTTGGCCGTTTTATAAGAAGCCCATTTAATCGTGTTGACGCGCTAAAGAAGCTAAATGATTTTTATTCAAAGCCACGCAGTGTTGATGAAATTATTGATACCGCTATGGATATGGGGACAAAAGGTCATTACAGAATAAATTCTATGCAAATTCGCTCAGAGATATTATCTTTAGCAAAAAAAGTCAGTGCTATAAATCCTAAAACCATTCTTGAAATTGGAACATGTAATGGTGGTACTTTATTTATCTGGTCGAATTTTGCATCCAAAACAGTGATTAGCTGTGATCTAATAATCCATAAGAAAAGGCAAGAACTGTATGACAGTTTTTCGCCCCCGGACTCTTCGTGTAAAATAAAAACATTAGAGGGAGATTCTCATAGTTCTGAGTTTAGAAAAAACGTTGAGCATGAGCTTGGTGGTGAACAGGTTGATTTCCTGTTTATTGATGGAGATCATACTGAAAAAGGTGTTGAATCAGATTATAATGATTATAAGAAGCTGGTGCGTCCGGGTGGTTTAATTGCTTTTCATGATATTGTTAAAACACAGCCGGTTCCAGGCAATCAGGTTTATTATTTGTGGCAGCGTTTAAAAGAAACTGAACAGATTGAAGAATTTATTCAGGATGAAAATCAATGTGGTTATGGCATTGGGGTCGTTACAGTTTGATCTGTCCTTCGACAAGGCTCTCCTGAGCAACGCCGAAGGGCTTCCTTCGACAAGCTCAG
>CAZNRP010000055.1:0-19438 GCA_964575555.1 uncultured Thiohalophilus sp.
GCTTCCTTCGACTAGCTTCCTTCGACTAGCTCAGGACGAACGGTAACGTTTAAAGCTGAGGGATCCCCTCAGCTCTAAGAGGTTAAATAATATCGCCAAATTTTGGGTACTAATATGACTAAAATTTAACGTAAAATTCCACGACTAGAGTTCTTTATAAAATCAACAAATAATTGCAACGCTTCATATTTTTCTGCTACCTCACTTAAACGTGAGCGCGCCTCTTCTGCAGTGATTCCCATACGGTAAACTGTTTTATAAGCATCGCGTAATTCTCGAATCAACTCACTAGAATACCCGTGGCGTTTCAAACCTTCCACATTCAATCCATGTGGGTGTGCCGGGTTTCCGTTAACCAGGGTGTAGGGGGTGACATCTTTACTAATTGCACTGCCCATTCCGCAAAAAGCCTGTGTACCGATATGACAGAATTGATGCACTAGCGTGAAACCGCCAAGAATGGCATAGTCATCAACTTGCACGTGTCCTGCAAGTGAAGCACCATTTGAAAAAATAGTATGATCACCAATAACACAATCATGGGCGATATGAATATAGGCCATCAACCAGTTATCATTGCCAATGGAGGTTGTCCCTCCTCCATCTTCAGTACCACGATGAATAGTAACAAATTCTCGAATAGTATTGCCATCGCCAATAACTAATTTGGAATTTTCACCGTGGAATTTTTTATCCTGTGGTGTTTCGCCAACAGAGGCAAACTGAAAGATTCGATTTTCGCGGCCAATACGAGTCGGCCCATTGATAACAACATGCGGACCAATCCAGCTGCCATCACCTATCTCGACATTTGCACCGATGACAGTAAAAGGCCCCACTGTAATATCTTCAGCTAAACGCGCGCTGGGATCGATGACCGCACGAGGATCAATACTCATCAGATCTTCCGCTCAGCACAGATAATTTCAGCACTACAGGCCAGTTGGCCTTCGACACTCGCCTTTGTTGCAAACTTCCAGATACCGCGTCTTTCTTTGATAAAGTCTACCCGTAATTGTAATTGATCGCCTGGTTCCACCTGACGTTTGAAACGAGCCTTATCAATTCCGGCAAGATAAAAAATACTGTCATCTGAAGTATTACTTGAACTCAGCGTTGCCAGAATCGAGGTAGCCTGTGCCAGGCTCTCTGTAATCAGGACACCTGGCATAATTGGGCGCTGGGGAAAATGCCCGGTAAAATGAGGTTCATTGTGAGATACATTTTTTAAAGCTTCGAGATACTCACCGATCTGATAATCCAGTACCCGATCAATCAATAAAAATGGATAACGATGGGGTAAATATTTAAGTACTTCATTGATATCCATTGAATTCACAAACCATCTCCTGCTTATTTTTATAAATTATCTGACACTTATTTATTCAAACGTTTAATAACCTTGTCGGTAATATCCACGCGTTTGCTGGCAAACATTACGCTATCACCAAGAATAACATCATAATGTTCTTCCTCTGCTAATGAGACAATGGCATCATAAACTTTCTGTTGTAAGGTGTTCAGCTCTTCATTTCGGCGTAGATTTAAATCTTCATTGAATTCTTCCTGCGCGCGTTTTACATCCCGCTTCATTGACAGAATATTACGTTCCTTTTTCTTCCTTACTGACTCGCTCATCACCGCTGAATCACGACTCATTTCATCTTCCAGCTTTTTCAAAGCCTTTTGCATAGAAACAATTTTTTTGTCACGCGGCTCAAATTCTGACTGTAGTTTTACCCGCGCCAATTCTGCCTGCGGGGCTTCCTGTAAAACCTGGGCACTGTTAACGAAGCCTATTTTAACTTCCTGAGCAACGACAGCTTTAAATGACATAGAAAAAACAACTACCAGTAAAAACAAAGATCTTATAAAAACTTGTCTATTTAACATTAACGTGACTCTCTATGTATGTCGTATAAATGATCTGCAATCTCAATTTACTAACTGTATAAATTAATATTTTAAAACGGTGTTCCCATCGTAAACTGAAAATTCTGGATTCGATCGCCTTCCTGATCGTTTAATGGAATCGCATAACTGAAGCGCATGGCCCCCACCGGTGCTAACCACAGGAATGCCAATCCGGCTGATTGCCGAAGTTCATTAAAATCAAATGAAGTATTGGCTGCAAACACATTACCAATATCAAAGAAAGCACTGATTCGAGTCGAACCCGATTTTTCGGTAAACGGGTTCGGCAAAATCAACTCAATATTGCCAATTAATTTCTTATCACCACCGATAGTGTTATTGGTTTTTGAATCCCTCGGCCCCAGTGAGTTACTGTCATAACCACGTACAGAATTACTACCACCGGCATAATAACGCTGGAACGGTGGTAATGTACTGGTCTTCCCATAAGCTTCGCCGTAACCCACCACACCTTTGAGCATCAGGGTTGTCAGCTCACCAAAGGCAAAATAGCGTGTATGTCGTAAATTCAATTTATAATATTGTAAATCACTGCTGGGTATGGTCAGATCAACCCCGGCTCGGGTATAGGAGCCGGCTGTTGGTAGAATCCGGCGATTTCTTCTGTCCCGCAACCACGATGTTCCAGCATTAAAATTATTATAAACATTACCATTTTCCTCAACAAAATCAAGTATATCCTGCGAGGTCGTGGTCTCTTCCACAAATAATTTAGTATTGTCATAACCCAGGGTAAACAGGGAACGATCAGTTTCATTTAATGGTAGGCCATAACTGACTGATAAACCGCGGCTTTCGGTCAGAAAGTTTGTTACGGTAATGCTGCGCGTATCAATTTTACGATAATAAAGCCTGAACCCGCGACTAATCCCATCCTGAGTGTAGTAAGGATCAGTATAATTCAAACTTACATTGGAACTCACACTACTTCGGTCAATCGATAGTCCAACCTGTTTACCGGTACCCACAAAGTTTTGCTGGGTAATAGCCATATTAATCATGGCCCCCTGGCTATCAGAGTAACCCACACCTGCAGTCAGATTTCCCGTTGGCCGTTCAGAAACGGATAGATTGACATCCACCTGATCGGTGGTTCCCGGTACCGAAGGTGTTTCTACATTAACCTGCTCAAAGAAGCCCAGTCGATCAAGACGTGTACGTGACATGGAGACCAGTTTAGTCGACATCCAGTCACCTTCCATCTGTCGAACTTCGCGCCGAATAACGCGGTCCTTTGACTTACTATTTCCGGTGATATTCACCTTACGAACATAAACTCGCCGTCCCGGATCAACAAAGATAGTCAGACCAACGGTACGGGTATCTTTATCGACGTCGGGCACAATATTGACATTGGCAAAAGCATAACCTTCTTCGGCCAGTCGATTGGAAACCCGTTCGCTGGTGTCGAGACTTTTACGGCGTGAAAAAATATCGTCTTCTTTCAGGCTTACCAGTGGCCAGAATTCTTTTTCTTCGATAATCAAATCACCAGCAAATTTAATGCTACGAACTTTATACTGTTCACCTTCAGTCAGGTTTACCGTGATATAAACATCTTCTTTGTCGGGAGTCAGTGAAACCTGGGTAGAATCAATTTTGAAATTAATATAACCGGTATCGAGATAATAGGATTTAAGCGTTTCCAGATCCGCACCCAATAGCTGCTTGGAATATTTATTTCGTCCGCCAAACATCGAGGTTTCACCTAACTGCATCTGATTCAGCAACCTGCGGCTGTTGTACTTCTGGTTACCAATAATCGTAATTGCTGCAATCTCAGCCGGATCACCTTCAGCAATATTAATGGTAACATCGACGCGATTGCGTTCCAGTTGTTTGGTATCGGCGCTAACTTTAACCCCATATTTACCCAGGCCATAGTATTGCCGTTTAAGTTCCTGCTCGATTTTATCCAGCAAGGATCGATCCAGTACCCGGCCTTTGGCAAGCCCTAGTTGCTTGAGTGAAGTTTCAAGTTGCTCGGTGGTGATATCAGAGTTGCCTTCATACTTAACGTTGGCAATGGCAGAACGCTCTGCGACAAACACCACCAACACATCACCTTCGCGCTCAAGCCGTACATCTTTAAAATAACTGCTCTGGTAGAGACTGCGAATTAACTGTGCCCCTAGTTTTTCATCCAGCGTGTCACCTATTTTTACCGGCAGGTAGTTGAACACTGTCCCCACGGTGATTCGTTGCAAACCTTCGAGCCGAATATCTTTAATAACAAAAGCATCATAGGCAGAAGCAACCTTTCCTACGAGACAACCTAGCAATATCAAAGCAAACTTTTTTTTCATTAAACGGGTAACTTCTAATTCTTTGTAGGGTTAATTCTTAACTTAGCAAACGTACAAAATCATTGTACAGTGCTACACTCATAAGCAATACCAGTGCCGCAATTCCAATTTGCTGACCGATAAGTTCTACCTTCTCGGATACCGGGCTGCCTTTAATAGCTTCAATCAGGTAAAACATTAAATGTCCACCATCCAGCACGGGGACAGGCAGCAGATTTAAAATACCCAGGCTGATACTTACTATCGCCAGAAAATCAAGAAACCGGGCAAAACCAGCATTGGCCGAATATCCAGCATACACCGCAATATTTAAGGGGCCGCTCAGATTTTTTACCGAGACTTCACCGCTGATTATTTTCCCCAGCATTTTTAAAGTCAGCCAGGCATTGCTCCAGCATTTATCCCAGCCTTGATTCAATGCAGCAAAAGCATCATAGCGATAGAGCACGCGATTCGCATCACTGACGAAAGGCCCAATACCTAACTTGCCTACCATTTTGCCGTCTTGCTCAGCGGACATGGTATGAGTCGGTATTTCCATCTCTCTACCATCACGTTCAACCAACAACAACATATCTTCATCTGGTCGCACACTGACAACTTCGACAAGATCAGTCCAGTTATTAATAGCATGCTCATCAATCCGTATGATCTTGTCGTTTTCCTGCAACCCGGCCTTCGCCGCCGCCGAGTCATCCACCACCCGTCCGATAATGGCTTTTAATTCTTCCCGAAACGGCAGGAAGCCGAGAATATCAAATAGCTTGCCCGGCTCCATTTCCTGCGTTGTTTGTGATAGATCTAACTCGGTGGTAAATGTTGTACCGTCTTTATTTTCCAGAAACATTTCCACCCGGCTTCTATCCACTATCACCGGGAGTATCGATTCCAGCGCCACATCCCAGATGGGCGTATCTTTCCCGCCTATCGCTATAATTTTCTGTCCCGAGGCCAACCCTGCCTGCGCTGCCGGTGTATTCTCACTAACCTCACCCACCACAGGAGCCACACCCTGAATGCCGATGACAAACATCATCCAGTAAGCGACAATGGCGAATATAAAGTTAAAAGCCGGGCCGGCGAAAACAATCGCAAAACGAGTACGCAATGACTGCCGATCAAAAGCACGGTGCGCCTCATCCTCAGCCACATCACCTTCACGGCCATCCAGCATTTTCACATACCCGCCCAGGGGCAAACTGGCAATCACAAACTCAGTTTGATCTTCACCAAAGGTTTTTATCCACAGGGGTTTACCAAAACCAATGGAGAAGCGCAGAATCTTTACGCCAAGACGACGCGCCACCCAATAATGGCCGAATTCATGAACCGCCACCAACAGGCTAATGGCGAGCAGAAATGCACCCACTGTATATAAAATATCAAACATCGCTATTTCCTACCTACAAGACTATTCGCAACTTTGCGTGCCTCGGCATCATTTTTAAGAATTACATCTAGCGAGATTGCCGCAGATGACGATATATTTTCCATAACCTGTTCAACTAAACCGGCTATCGCTGTAAAGGCAAGCTTCTCATCCAGAAACGCCTGCACAGCAACTTCATTCGCAGCATTTAATATTGCCGGCATCGTCCCGCCCGTGCGAATAGCCTCTTCACTCAAGCGTAAACATGGAAAGCGCACATAGTCCGGTTTTTCAAAGTCCAGTTGTATGCCACTGAGAAAATCCAGTCGCTCAACCCCGGAACTCATTCGCTGAGGCCAGGCCATCGCATGGGCAATGGGAGTACGCATATCTGGCATGCCCATTTGTGATAACACCGAGCCATCAACATATTCCACCATAGAATGAATAATACTCTGCGGGTGCACCACAATTTTAATACTGTCCGGTGTCGTGTTGAATAACCAGCAGGCCTCAATCAACTCCAGTCCTTTATTCATCATAGTCGCAGAATCAACTGAAATTTTACGTCCCATACTCCAGTTAGGATGTGCACAAGCCTGATCCGGCGTTACTGTATTTAGCTCAGCAAGCGGCGTGTTTCTGAATGGCCCGCCGGAACCAGTTAACAGAATTTTACGTATACCCAGTTTTTTAAAACCCGCCTGATAGTTATCAGGAAGACATTGAAAAATGGCATTATGTTCGCTGTCGATAGGCAGGAGTTCGGCTCCGCTTTTCTTTACCGCATCCATAAACAACTGACCGGACATCACCAACGCTTCCTTGTTGGCCAGTAACACCCGCTTACCGGCCTCCGCCGCTGCCAGTGTCGGCAATAAGCCCGCAGCACCAACAATAGCGGCCATGACATGATCAGTCTGTGGCAGGCAGACAATATCAATCAAACCATCAAGACCCTGTAAAACCTGGGTCATCAAACCCGCTTGTTTTATTTTTTCACGAAGTTGTTGTGCCGCATCAGCATCTACCATCACCGCAAATTCAGGTTCAAATGTTTTGCATTGCTGAAACAGACGATCCACCTGAGTATTCGCGGTTAATGCCACCACCTGAAAACGATCTCTTTGCTCAGCAATAACTTCCAGCGTGCTCATGCCAATCGAACCGGTAGAACCAAGAATACTAATGCCCGTCATATATTCCCCAATATTAACAGCATACCGGCAAGGAAAAAGGGCGCAGCCGAGGTCAGGCTGTCAATTCTATCCAGCATACCCCCGTGTCCAGGTAACAAAACACCACTGTCCTTTATATTCACCTGCCGTTTAAACAGGCTTTCGGTTAAATCACCGACGATAGAAATTGCGGTAATGACTATGCTCAAAAAGACAAAGTTCAGTAACGGGAGTTCAAAATAGAATGCCGCAACAACCGCCAGCAAGATGCTGGCAATAAGCGCTCCGAATACGCCTTCCCAGCTTTTACCCGGGCTCACTTTGGGCAGCAATTTGTTGCGCCCAAATTTCCGGCCTGAAAAATAAGCGGCACTATCAGCCGTCCAGATAAGAAGTAATAACAACATCACATAAGCGGGGCCAAAATCCGAATCAGATCGCAGGCTAACCAGGGCAGCAAACGCTGGGAGTAATAATACAAACCCCGTTAAGGCTTTAATTATTCGTTGCCCCCTGAGCACATCACGCCCCCGGGAATAGGCCAGCAACAACCAGATTGCAACTACCCACCAGGTGATGGATAACTGCAGAACCAGTCGAATCAAATCCGGATCATTACTTTTCCAGAGAAAGTACATACAACATGAAAACACAAGCAGGTAAATAATTCGCAAAACAGTGTTTTTAATTTCACAAATCCGCGTCCACTCCCAGGCACCCAACATCACAAAGCCGCCCAGAAGAGCAGCAAAACCGGTATCAGATAAACTGAAAATCCCCCAGATAACAAGGGGAATAAGAATGAGGGCCGTAGCAATACGCTGCTTAAGCATTACGCAGCTTTTCGATCTGTTCACCTGTGTGCCCGAAGCGACGTTGACGGCCAGAAAAGGAAGACAGGGCTTTGTTAAACTCACTACGATCAAATGCGGGCCAGAGCGTATCGGTAAAATACAGTTCAGTATAGGCAAGTTGCCAAATCAAAAAGTTACTAATACGCTCTTCACCACCGGTGCGAATAAATAAATCAGGATCCGGCAATTCACTCATCGACAATTCGGCTGAGATCATTTTATCACTGATTGACTCAGCCTCAATTTCTCCGCGTGCCGCTTTTGCTGCCAGCTTCTGAGTCGCCTGAATAATATCCCATTTGCCACCATAGTTGGCGGCAACATTCAGAATCATGCCATCGTTATTTGCAGTTAATGCCTGCGCTTTAATTATACGTTTTTGAATTCGTTCTGGGAACGCCGAGTGATCGCCAATAATGCGCAATTGAATATTATTGCGATGCAGTCTTTTAACTTCTCGATCCAGCGCGGTAAAAAACAAATCCATTAGCAAGCTGACTTCCTTTGCTGGACGCCGCCAGTTTTCACTGGAAAACGCAAATAAAGTCAGCACTTCGATCTTAAGTTCACGGCAGGCCTTAACCACTTCACGCACGGTTTCCACACCGCGACGATGACCAATGATGCGAAGTTTCTTTTGCGCCTTAGCCCAGCGTCCGTTGCCATCCATAATAATGGCAACGTGACGCGGAATCTCTCCACTAAGTTCGACCGGCTTGAGTACATCAACCTCATGGTCATGGGAAACGGTATCGCTCACTAAACTTTTTCCTCGGTC
Source organism: uncultured Thiohalophilus sp. (assembly GCA_964575555.1). Taxonomy (GTDB): domain Bacteria; phylum Pseudomonadota; class Gammaproteobacteria; order UBA6429; family Thiohalophilaceae; genus JAADGZ01. The sequence continues at coordinate 8,421 of CAZNRP010000055.1, forward strand.
TCAATTCGAGCCCTGATGGTCACTTTGCTATTTAAAACAGCAACAGCAAACATTTCTAGATTTCCATCAAATCTTTTTCTTTCTCTTTCAACATATCATCAATGATGGCAACATGCTTATCCGTTATTTTCTGCACATCATCCTGAGCATTGCGTTCTTCATCTTCAGTGATTTCCTTGTCTTTTTGCAGTGATTTAAAATCACTTAATACATCACGGCGAATATTACGAACAGCAACTTTAGCACCCTCGCCTTCATTGCGAACAATTTTAATCATGTCCCTGCGCCGTTCTTCGGTCAGGGGGGGTAAGGGGACACGGATCACTTCACCTGCAGTCATCGGATTTAAACCCATATCCGAGGTCATGATCGCTTTTTCAATAGGCGCGACCATGGGTTTTTCCCAGGGAGTAACGACCAATGTACGCGCATCAGAAACGGAAACATTCGCAACCTGGCTTAAAGGTACGGCAGCACCGTAATAATCAACGGTAATATGATCCAGTAGACTGGTGTGCGCCCGACCGGTTCTAATTTTGGTGAGATCATTTTTTAGTGCTTCGACACTTTTACCCATACGGGTTTTTGCATCTTGTTTTAATTCGTTAATCATGTTTTTGCCTCTGCCTGGATTTATCAAACGTACTGCAAACTACTCAACAAGAGTCCCTACATGCTCACCTTGCATCATCCGCAGCAAAGCACCTTTTTCACTCATATCGTAAACACGAATTGGCATTTTATTATCCCGGCAAAGAACAATTGCCGTGGTGTCCATCACACCCAGTTTTTCTTCAATCACCTGATCATAACCTAGCTGTTCATAACGAACAGCTGATTTATCTTTCATAGGATCTGCGTTATAAACACCATCCACCTTGGTGCCTTTTATGACCACGTCAGCATTAATTTCAATGCCACGTAAACTTGCGGCCGAGTCGGTGGTGAAAAATGGATTTCCCGTACCTGCCGCAAAAATAACAACACGACCTTTTTCCAGATGACGCACTGCACGGCGACGAATGTAATCTTCACAAACGCTATGAATTGAAAAGGCAGACATCACCCGCACTTTCATCCCCTGCTGTTCAATAGCATCCTGCATGGCCAGTGCATTAATCACCGTCGCCAGCATGCCCATGTGATCGGCTGAGGTTCTATCCATGCCACTAGAGGCCAGACTCACACCGCGGAAGATATTGCCGCCACCGATAACCATAGCAACCTGAATACCTGCGTAAATCAGTGACTTAACTTCAACCGCAACGCGGGAAAGAATCTCAGGTGAAATACCAAAATCCTGCTCCCCCATTAAGGCTTCACCACTGAGCTTTAATAAAATGCGTTTATACGCGGTTGTTCCTGTCATATTCTTTTGCTCTTACATATTAAAGTTAAGTGGTGGCGGCTTCTACTGCTAGACATCCTGTAGCCGTAGATATTAGCTTTTCATTTGTGCGGCAACTTCTTCAGCAAAATTTTCGCTCTTTTTCTCGATACCTTCACCGACCTGATAACGGGTAAAACCTGCAACTTCCGCTCCGGCTTTGTTAACTAATTGCTCTATCGTTTGATCTGGATCTTTAACGAAAGGCTGACCCAGTAAGGTCACTTCTTTCAGGTATTTTTTAATCCGGCCAGTCACCATTTTTTCAACGATCTCAGGTGGCTTGCCGCTTTCGGCTGCCTGTGCAGAGAAAATCTCACGTTCTTTTTCAATCAATGCAGGATCGACATCATCTTCACCCACACAAACCGGATTGCTCGCAGCAATGTGCATCGCAATGTCCTTGCCCAGCGCTTCATCACCACCGCTCAGATTGACGACAACACCGATACGCTCACCATGTTTGTAGGCTGCTAGTTGGCCCTTGCTTTCAATCACTTCAAAACGACGCACTGACATGTTTTCACCAACTTTGGCGATCAGGTTTTTACGCGAATCCTCAACACTCACACCATCGCTCAAGCTGCATGCAAGTAACGCATCCAGATCGGCAGGTTTATTATCGAGTACACATTGAGCAATGGCATCAACAAAGTTTTTGAAGTCATCACCTTTGGTAACAAAGTCAGTTTCGCAGTTCACTTCAGCAATAGCAGCAAACTTACCAGCATCATCAATCTTAATTGAAACCAGACCTTCCGCGGCAACACGACCGGCTTTTTTGTCCGCTTTGGCCATGCCGGATTTACGCATATTTTCAATTGAAGCATCGATGTCACCATCAGTTTCAACCAGCGCCTTCTTACATTCCATCATGCCCGCGCCTGTGCGTTCACGCAGTTCTTTAACCAGTGCAGCAGTAATTGCCATTTTTCATTCCTCTTAAAAACATCCTGCAAAACTATGTTCACGTTGCAGGACAGTAAAATCTGTTTATTCAAAAAAGGGGGCCACGCCCCCTTTTTATACTTACTGAGTGTAACTTAAATACACTCAGCTTTAATCTAAGCCGAACGGCTTATTCGCTTACGCTTTCTTCTACTACAATAAACTCATCTTTGCTTGTCTTGTCACCCATTGAGTGGCTGGCACGACCATCAAGAATGGCAGCAGAAACACCCTGTGCATATAAAGTAATTGAGCGGATTGCATCGTCATTACCGGGAATGACGTAATCAATATTTTTAGGTGAGTGATTGGAATCCACCACACCAATAACCGGGATACCCAGTTTCACGGCTTCACTCACGGCAATGTGCTCATAACCCACGTCGATGACAAACAGGGCATCGGGCAGGCCATTCATATCTTTAATACCACCCAGACTGCGATCCAGCTTGGCCAGTTCACGGGTCAGAGTCAGGATTTCTTTCTTGTTCAGACCCTCAAAATTTCCGCCATCACTCATGCCTTCCAACTCTTTCAAACGGTTGATGGACTGCTTAACCGTTTTGTAGTTAGTCAACATGCCACCCAGCCAACGGTGGTTCACATAAGGCATGCCACAACGAGTCGCTTCTTCGCTGACCACTTTCTGTGCAGAGCGTTTGGTGCCCACGAACAGGATCTTGCCTTTTTTGCTCGCCAATGAGCCGATAAAATTCATCGCTTCATTATATAAAGGCAGGGTTTTTTCAAGGTTAATAATATGAATTTTATTGCGGTCACCGAAAATATATGGTGCCATTTTGGGGTTCCAGAAACGGGTCTGATGGCCAAAGTGGACACCCGCTTCAAGCATCTGTCGCATGCTTACGTCAGTCATTTGTGTTTCTCCTGTTAGGGTTTTGCCTTGCATACACCCCATCAGCCAACCACCTGTCAGGCGATAAAGCTCAAGACAGGCAGCACCCGAGCCGATGTGTCGGTGTATGCGCGGATTAACCCCGCTAATGCGGGGGGTCGTTATTCCAGATAACAAAAATTTATATTCTGCGAGCCAGATTGATATTCAGCGAATCATATTCAGATTAGTTTGCTAAATACGCGCGCGCTTTATACCATAAAGCGCTAGCTACAACAATGAAATCACCCAAAATCAGAGGATCTCAGCCCCCTACCCCGCATAGAAACTGGTCTGACATTAACATGCCCTAGTGGCTGTGTCGGGTAACTGAAGCACATAAAATATGAGCATTACTATTAAAACTGCCGAAGAAATTGAAAAAATGTATATCGCAGGTCGTCTGGCTGCTGAGGTACTGGAAATGATTGAACCCCATGTGCAGGCCGGCATCACCACTAACGAGCTGGACAGCCTCTGTCACGACTATATCGTCAATGAGCAGCAGGCTATTCCTGCACCGCTGAATTATCACGGCTTTCCCAAATCCATCTGTACCTCTCTCAATCATGTGGTCTGCCACGGCATTCCCAACGAGAAAAAATTGAAGAATGGCGATAATATTAATATTGATATCACCGTCATAAAAGATGGCTATCACGGTGATACCAGCAAAATGTTCCATGTTGGCGAAGCCTCGGTGCAGGCGCTGCGCCTGGCAAAAATCAGCTATGAATGCCTAACTATTGGTATCAATAAGGTCAAACCCGGTGCTCAATTGGGTGATATTGGCCACGCCATCCAGAAATATGCCGAATCTCAGCGTTGCTCGGTGGTGCGCGAGTATTGCGGCCATGGCATCGGTGCGGCTTTCCATGAGGAACCCCAGGTTCTGCATTACGGCTCAGCGGGAACCGGAGCAGTGCTTGAACCCGGCATGATTTTCACCATTGAGCCGATGATCAACGCCGGTAAGCGTCAGGTCAAACTACTCAAAGACGGCTGGACCGTGGTCACCAAAGATCACGCTCAATCGGCTCAATGGGAGCACACCATTCTGGTCACCGCCGACGGCCACGAAGTGCTAACTTGCCGCCACGAGGAAAATTTCTGAATGCATCGTTTCCAGCAGCAGCTCGATTCCTCCCGCCAAATTGTTACTGAACTATTTGATTTAAATGCCTTTGATCATGAACTTGAACAAGTACTGGCAAATAATACTGCCCCCCTGCCCCTGTTTCGTAAAACCCTGAAAGAGGCTTCCAATACTCTCAAGGAACTATTTCTCGCCGGTCGTGTTTCCACCGAGCTGGTCATTGCCCGCGCCCATCTGGTTGATTTGCTCATTGCCCGTGTCTGGCAACTGCATTTCGATGGTTTGAATCAGGATGACATTGCTCTGGTCGCCGTGGGCGGTTATGGCCGCCATGAGCTGCACCCCGGCTCGGACATCGATCTGCTGATTCTCCTGCGCGATTCCGATGCTATCTATAAAGATGCCATTGGTAGCTTCCTGCTGTTTCTCTGGGACATCGGTCTGGAAGTTGGCCACAGCGTGCGAAATATTACCGAATGTGCCGACGAAGCCAGTCAAGACATAACCGTGGCCACCAATATCCAGGAAGCCCGTCGGCTCACCGGCCCCGAGGATCTGTTCACCGCCCTGTCTGAGCTGAATGCGCCGGATAAAGTCTGGCCAGGACCGGATTACTTCCGGGTAAAACTGGAAGAGCAGAATGCCCGCCACCTGAAATATCACGAAACCGCCTACAATCTCGAACCTAACGTCAAAGAAGGGCCGGGGGGACTGCGTGATATTCAGATGATCGGCTGGGTCGCCAAACGCCACTTCGGTGTAGACACCCTGCACGAGCTAGTCGAGCATCAGTTTCTCACCGAGCAGGAATACAAAACCCTGCATGAAGGCCAGACCTTTCTCTGGCAGATCCGCTTCGGCCTGCACGTACTCACCGGCCGCCGTGAAGATCGCCTGCTCTTTGATCACCAACGCAGTCTCGCCCGGCAGTTCGGCTACCGCGATAAACACAATCGCCTTGCCGTTGAGCAATTCATGAAGCAATACTACATTACCGTCATGGAACTCAGCCGACTGAATGAAATGCTGCTGCAACTGTTCAAGGAAGAAATACTTTACGCCGAGGATTCAGCCAGGCCGGTCGCCCTCAATAATCGCTTTCAGTTGCGTAAAGGTTACATTGAAGTCAGCCATGAAAACGTCTTTCAAAAATATCCTTTTGCCCTGCTGGAAATATTTTTACTGCTGCAACAGCATCCTGAGATCAAGGGCGTGCGCGCCAACACTATTCGGTTGATTCGTGATCACCGTTATCTTATCGATGATCAATTTCGAGAGGATCTACGCTGCCGCAGCCTGTTCATGGAAATTTTCCGACAACGCTATGGTCTCACTCACCAGCTACGGCAGATGAACCTGTACGGTATTCTAGCCGCCTATATTCCCGCCTTCAGCAACATCGTCGGCCAAATGCAACACGATCTTTTTCATGCCTATACGGTTGATGAACATACGCTGCGATTAATACGTAACCTGCGCCGTTTCACCGTACCTGAATTTCGCAATGAGTTTGTCCTGTGCAGCGAAATTATCGAACACATACCCAAGCAGGAACTCCTGCTGCTGGCCGGATTATTTCATGATATCGCCAAAGGCCGGGGCGGTGGCCATGCTGAACTGGGGGCCATTGATGCACTTGAATTCTGTCAGCAACATCAGCTCAGTGACTATGACAGCAAGCTGGTTTCCTGGCTGGTGGAAAGTCATCTACTGATGTCCGCCACTGCCCAGCGGAAAGACATCAGCGATCCCGATGTGGTACATCAGTTTGCTCAGCAGGTAGGCAATCTTCACCACCTGAATTATCTCTACCTGCTTACCGTTGCCGACATTCGCGCCACCAGCGATTCAGTCTGGAATGCCTGGAAGGATTCCTTACTGAAACAACTTTATCATGCCACCCGCCGAACCCTGCGCAGGGGATTGGATAATCCCCTGCAACACGCCGAGCATATCAACAAGATGCAACAGCAGGCCTCTGATTTACTGGTCAATGACAAGCTGGAAAAAACAGCGATCAAACAACTCTGGAACAAACTCGGTGATGAATATTTCCTGCGTTATGACGCCGATGAAATCAGCTGGCACACCCGTGATATTCTTCGTGCAAAAGAAGATGAACTGCCGTTAATTCTTTGTCGTCGCACCAGTCAGCGCGGCAGTACTGAAATGTTCATTTACACCCACAATCGTCGTAACCTGTTCGCCACCATCACCCTGATTATGGAACAACAGGGAATGAATATTGTTGACGCACGTATTTTTTCATCATCCAGTGATTTTACCCTGGACACATTTCTGATTCTGGATGCCAATAACGAACCAATCCAGGATCAGGAAATCATTGATCAGTTGAAGCTCAAATTGCAGGATGAAATTCGTGATCGTGATACCGCGACCAAACCTCTGGCCGTTAACCTTCCGCGCCAGGCCAAACATTTCAAGTTGCCACTCGCATCAATATTGAAATCGATGCGCAGACTCAACGCAGCATGCTCACCATCACCGCCTACGATCGCCCCGGCCTGCTCTCACGCATCGCCACAGCCTTGAGTCAATGTGATGTGCAAATACAAAATGCCCGAATCGCCACCTACGGCGAACGCGCAGAAGATATTTTCTTCATCACCGATGCCCTGAACCAGCCGGTGAATGATGAACAACAAATTGAATGTATCAATGAAAAAATACTGGAGTTGCTGGAAGACTAACACGCTGAAGGAAAATTGTAGTCGTAGGGTAGGCGACAGCCGTTGAGTCATTAATACAAGCACGCTAAGATTTCGCTTTTCCGGCCGTTCACCTGACTCATAACCGAGGTAGCGGCTAGTCTGACAATCAATACTTACTCGCAAGGATGCGATCATGACGTTACCCGCTGGCAGGGAAGTCAGCCCGGGTGTTGGTGCGACGGTATACACGCGCGCCATCGCCCAGAGCAAACGCTCTATATCAACTTGTTGATGCCTATTATCCTGCTTTTGATACACACTGTACTGCACAAGGCAAGGGACTGCCGAGTTACGTCTATCAGGAATTCAAAGACTATCTCAAATGCGGCAGACTTGAGCAGGATTTTCTGCGATCCAGGCGAAAAACGGCGTGCTTAGATGTTCAATATAACCGTTGTTTTTGGAGGAAAGGGCTTTTATTCTTCTTATACTCTGACCAAAGTCTTCGATTTCTTCCCAGCCCTCCGCGCCATACAACACCGCGCTAATGGATAAAAACAAGATATCCATCCGCTCATGGCGTTTGCAACGTTCAACACGTGGATCAGCAATGTTATTGAAGTGGCTTATAAAATCACTCATCGTCTACATCTCCTTTTGCTCGTTTGGAGATCTGATCGAGATGTAGCGATTTAGTTTAATTTATAATGATCTTGCCCTGCTCAACCACCACATCCGGCTGTAATTTGGAACAGGTACGCTATGATAAATAGATAAGCAAAATAAATCCCGTTAGAAAAACATAGACAAGGTATTAAACCCAGCCCTCGCAAAAGCAGTACCTGCCCAGGGGCAATCCCCGGAGTATTTTTCTTACAGGATAAACCTGAAAAACACAGTAGCGATGTCCAATATGTCAATCGTTAAAAAAGAACAACAAACACCCATCGGTGCCATCACCGAAATCCACGGACCTGTGGCAGTCATTGCCTGCGATACGCTGCCGCCCCTGCACCAGGCCCTGTATGCCAACTTCGATCATGAAACCTGCCTGTTCGAGGTTCATCAGCACCTCGATGAACACCATGTGCGCGCCATTACCCTGCACCGCAGTGCTGGACTGCACCGGGGCATGATGGTTTATGACACTGGCGCACCACTGCATATCCCGGTGGCACCCGAATGTCTGGGTCGACTGCTGAACATCTTCGGTGAACCACTGGACGGCGGCGGCGCACTGACAACCAGTGAATTCCGCAACGTTCATAGCCGACCGATACCGCTTCATGAGGCCGTGGGCGCCGGCGAGGTGCTGCAAACCGGCATCAAGGTTATCGATCTGCTCTGCCCCTTCATCAAGGGCGGCAAGACCGGGCTATTCGGCGGCGCCGGGGTGGGCAAGACCGTGCTGATCATGGAATTCATGCACGCCGTGGCCACCCTGCACAAAGGCGTATCGGTGTTCGCTGGCGTGGGTGAACGTATCCGCGAAGGTCATGAGCTTTGGCACGAGATCCGTAAGGCCGGGGTCATGTCACAGACCCTGATGATGTTTGGCCAGATGGATGAATCACCGGGGGTGCGCTTTCGCGTGGGTCTCTCGGCACTGACCTATGCCGAATATCTGCGCGACACCTTGCACAAAGAGGTGTTATTCGTCATGGACAACATATTCCGTTTCGTGCAGGCGGGCAGTGAGGTCTCCAGCCTGCTGGGACGCATGCCAGCTACCGTGGGCTACCAGCCTACCCTCACTACCGAGGTGGCGGAAATGCAGGATCGGATCCTGTCTACCCGGCAGGGTGCGATCACTTCGGTGCAGGCCGTTTACGTGCCGGCGGACGATATGACCGATCCCGCAGTCAGCGCTATCCTCAGCCACCTGGACACCACTGTGATTTTGTCTCGTGCACAGGCCGGCAAAGGCATCTATCCCGCAGTGGATCCACTGCAATCAGGCAGCAAACTGATGGATCGTCATACCCTGGGCTCACACCATTACAGCATCGCAGCGGGGGTACGGGAGCACCTCGCGCGCTATCATGAACTGGAGGATATTATTACCATGCTGGGCGTGGAAGAGTTGTCGCCAAAGGATCGCAAGATCGTCATGCGTGCGCGCAAGCTACAACGCTATCTCACCCAGCCATTCTGGTCTACGGCCTCGCACACCGGCATCGAAGGTGTTTCGGTACCGCTGGAGCGTACCCTGATCGACTGCGAAGCATTTCTGCTGGGACATTATGACGAGACGTCGGAGGAACACTGCTATATGCGCGGCACCATGAGTAGCAGGGATAGCATGAACACCATGGAGGAAACAATATCGTGAAAGTCTTTACCCTGAGACTCCAGGATGCAACCCATGCAGAGGAAATAGCGGGGGTAAGCTCCTTTGTCGGTGAGGATGCCTCTGGCAGCTTTGGGATACTCGCAGGCCATGCGCGCATGATGACTTCCCTCGTCATAGGGTTGACACGGTTTCGTGTCGGCGAACAGGCCTGGCAATACCTGGCCCTGCCGGGGGCGGTGCTGTATTTCCATAACAACCTGCTGACACTGAATACGCGCCACTATCTGCTGGACGATGACTACATGCGCATTAGCGCCGCCCTGCAGGAACAATTGCTTGCGGAAGAAGAAAAGCTGCGTACTATAAAAGAAAGCCTTCATCATATGGAGGAAGAGGTTCTCAAGCGCATGTGGCAAATGGGTCGGCCAGGCAGGTGACGATGATGGAACCACGCCAGGATCTTAGAAAGCAGGTGGAGCGCCAGGCACAGCGCATGAAAAAAGCCGAGCGTGAGCAGCCCACCCTGATCAGCCAGACGATCTACATTGGCACCCTGGGACTGCTGTTCGTGTTGCCATTGGTGGGCGGAGCCTATCTCGGGCACTGGCTGGACAGTCTGGCAACGGGTTATTCTATCCGCTGGACAATGAGTCTGCTCGTGTTGGGCATAGTCATCGGCGCGGTGAACGTATACCTTTTTATAAGAGAATAACGCCATGGATGAACAGATCGCACTAATCGAACTTGGCCCCCTCATGATCACCAACACCGTGGTGACCACATGGGTGATCATGGGTGTCCTCTGGATACTCTGCTGGCTGGTGTCGCGTCGGCTATGCACCGATCCCGGGCCAATGCAAACAGCGGTGGAAGGCATCGTATCCAGCATCGAGGACGCCGTTACCGCAGTCGCCCCCCAACACGCTCAGCGGATCATGCCGTTCATCGGTAGCCTCTGGATATTTCTGGTCATTGCGAATCTCAGCGGCCTGATCCCGGGCGTGCACTCCCCCACGCGGGATCTGTCCGCCACCACTGCACTCGCCATTGTCGTGTTTCTCTCAACCCACTGGTTCGGTATCCGCATTCAGGGTCTGAAGAATTACCTGCGTCATTACCTGGCACCAAGCCCGATCCTGCTGCCGTTTCATCTCATTAGCGAGATCACGCGCACTGTTGCACTGGCAGTACGATTGTTCGGCAACATGATGAGCCTGGAGATGGCAGCTCTGTTGATCCTGCTGGTGGCTGGTTTCCTGGCCCCGATACCGATCCTGATGCTGCATATCATCGAAGCCCTGGTGCAGGCCTACATCTTTGGCATGCTGGCGCTCATCTATGTCGCCGGCGGAATACAATCACAACAACTTCGGCAACAACAAGGAGCCTCCCATGCCTGACTTATACACATTCACACTGGCCTCCACGGTGGCGGCGGTCATTGGCATTGCGCTTGGCGTCATGCTGCCCGCCATCGCCATGGGCTGGGCCATCAGCCGCGCCCTGGATGCCCTGTCCCGCCAACCCGAGGCAGAGCGCGCCATCATGCGCACACTGTTCATCGGCCTCGCCATGATCGAATCGCTGGCCATCTATGTACTGGTCATCGTACTCATCGTGCTGTTCCGCAATCCACTGCTGGAATACCTCGTAAAGTGACCTCGTTTAGAGCACAACATGATGCTAAATAAGTGTTCCAAATTCCTGTCCACTTTGCATTTGCATAT
>CAZNRP010000056.1:0-19375 GCA_964575555.1 uncultured Thiohalophilus sp.
CTAAATATCAGTACACTTTTGGAATAACCGTTCGTCCTGAGCTTGTCGAAGGAAGTTTGTCGAAGGAAGTTTGTCGAAGGATTCAGCACGAACGTGGAAGCTCACAAGTGATCGGTAATTTTGAACGCTTATTTAGACTTTATAAATACAGCCACAAGCTTTTAATCAATGTTCCAGTTGGGCATTGTTTATTTCTTTTTTGCGGCAAGCTTGCCGGATGTTTTATGCGGGGTAAACATAATCAGCATACCCACTACAGGATGATCAAGATAATGCAGCTCGGTGCTACGAATACGTCTGCGAAGTTGTTGTATATGAAAATAGCGGGGTTCAGGAATGGCATCTATTTCATTTTCTGGCGCACTATTTTCGTTCTGCGTAGTTTCCTCGATAGGCAACGAGCTATCCAGCATGAACACCACATCAGTTTCTACCCGTAAGTAACGAGCCAGGCTGATGCGAATTAAAGCATCCAGCGTGCCGCTACCGGGGACAGATGCATCTGTTGTTGGAGTCAACGGTGATTCTATTTCACCTGTGTCTGAGGATGCTGCAATGGTTCGGTTGAAGTGAACACTGATGGCCTTTCCCTGAGATAATCCCGGTTGCACCCAGGCAACATGTGCGAGAACCCGACGGGAGGTGGATGAATCTATTTTCTCAGCTTCGGTTTTTAGTCGCCACTGGCTTGCTGGCAGACGCATAAAACTGAGTTTAGGATCATAGCCTTTGGGTATATCACCCGGCCAGGCACCGCTAATTTCAACCAGCATTTCCGGGATTTCACGCTCCATCTTTTTCGACCACTGCTCGGCATTACGATTGTCAGCTGATAAATTTTCATAAATAATAATTTCAGTATCATAATAGCGAACTTCATCCGCATGCAGGGTGAAGCTGAATAACATAAGTATCAGTGATAGTCGTGATCTCAAAATCTTAATCCTGTGAAACCTGTGATAGGCGTGAATTCGGGGTAAATAGTTTTCAATACCGGGACTCTGTTGTAAAGTGCAGAGCCTACAAATATACCTGAAATATGGAGGAGGAGGTATCGTGGCAGTAAAAGAAATTCTAAAAATGGGCCATCCACTCTTGCAACGGGTGGCTGAAGCGGTCATTGAGTTTAATACACCGGCACTGGATGCGCTGATTTTAGATATGTTTGAAACCATGTCGGCATCGGATGGGGCAGGACTGGCGGCACCACAAATTGGAGTTAACCTTCGAGTGGTTATTTTTGCCGTCGGTGAAAACCCACGTTATCCGGAAGTTGAAACCATCCCCTCTACAGTATTAATTAACCCGCAAATTCGTACTCTCGATGATTCGATGGAGGAGGGTTGGGAAGGCTGCCTGAGCATTCCGGGCTTACGCGGGCAGGTTCCCCGCTATCAAGCGATTCAATACCGTGGTTATGACCAGGTCGGTGAGTTGATTGAACGGGTTGCACGGGATTTTCATTCTCGCGTGGTACAACATGAAGTGGATCATCTCGATGGAATTCTCTATCCGCAGCGAATTCGTGATTTGCGCAATTTTGGTTTCGAGTCTGCTTCATTCCCAGAATCCGAGGAATAATCACCTACTATATACAGGTTATATGTTTTCAGTTTTTTTAGTCTCAGTCTTACATTACAGTATTCAGTATTGATCATTTTATGGCATAATTCCGGATTGATTTTTATACGATATTTGTACTGAGGTAGAAACAATGATCAAAGTAATACGCTGGATACTGGGTAAAATAATCCTTTTTATTGATTGGGTATTTACTCCCCGTAGCCTTAAACGCAGTCCTGAAACTCAAATGCAGATTGTGCAACAAACGCAGATGCTAAAATTGTATCAATATAAAGCCTGCCCTTTTTGTGTAAAGGTCAGGCGGACTATGAAACGACTTAATTTACCTATCGAAACACGGGATGCCAAACGACAGGCTAATCGGCGTGAAGAGCTGGAAAAAGAGGGGGGCGAAGTCAAAGTACCCTGCTTACGAATTGCTGATGAAAATGGTAGCGTTAAATGGATGTACGAATCATCTGATATTATTCATTATCTGGAGCAGCGTTTTTCCCCGTCCTTATCAACCGTTTAGAAATGAGCGATACTTATTTATTAGTAAAAATAATTCATGTTTCAACGGTAAGTTTTACCGGTATTTATTTTTTTATCCGCGGACTATCACAGCTCAACCATCAGCGATGGTTTAAAAAGCGTTGGGCGCGAAAAATATCGCAATATAATGATGTTGCTTTGTTATTCAGCGGTATAAGTATGGCGGTCTTGATAAAGCAGTATCCTTTAGTAAATAGCTGGCTTACTGCAAAGTTTTTAATGTTACTTGTTTATATAATTTGCGGAATGCTGGCATTTTACTGGTTAAAAAAACAGGAACATAAAACCATGGCCTGGCTTGCAGCCTTACTGGTTTATGCATATATCGTCGGCGTGGCAATAAACAAAAATCCGGCCTGGTTAGAGCCTGTTTTTAATACCTTATTTTAGTTGAAAAATATTTTAGGAAGTAAGTATATGGAAAAAAAAGATAATATACCTCTCTGGGTTTTTCTGGCCTTTTCAAGCATAAAGACTCGCAAGGGTGCATTAATTTTAATTTGGGTATGTGCTGTGTTTAGCGTGTTATGTATTCCTGTCTCATGGTATCCCTGGCGTGAGTGGATAGACTGGAGCTGGGCCGGAATGATGATTGCGGTTACTGCCTGGTACTGGCTGGCACTAAAATGGACAGATAAAAATTCAGCCTGGGAATGATTTTGCAGGCTCGCAGAAATGCGAACCTGCATGCTTGATATTGCCGTTACTGATTACGCGACCATAGTTTCTTTTCCCAGTTTAATGCTGTGCGCACGATTTCTTCGAGATCATCGTAGCGTGGAGTCCAGTTAAAAAGGCTGCGGATTTTTTCAGTGTTCGCAACCAGACTGGGTGGATCACCGAGTCGGCGATCTTCTTCGATAATATTCAAAGATTTGCCATCCACCTTTTCGACCATATCCAGTACTTCCCGGACACTGTAGCCGTGACTGTAGCCACAGTTAACTACAGTAGATTCGCCGCCATTGCGCAGATAATCCAGTGCTTTCAGATGAGCATCGGCCAAATCTTCCACATGAATATAATCACGAATGCCGGTGCCGTCAGGGGTTGGGTAATCGGTGCCGAAAATGAATATCTTATCGCGTTTTCCCACCGCCGCTTCGCAGGCTACCTTGATCAGTAAGGTAGCTTTGGGTGTGGACTGACCAATACGATTTTCAGGATCACAACCGGCAACATTGAAATAGCGCAAGGCAACATAGTTAAGCTCCGTAGCGGCTGAAAGATCACGCATCATCCATTCCGTCATCAATTTTGAGGTACCATAAGCATTGATGGGAGCCAGTGTTGTATCCTCTTTAGCCTCGCCGTCTTCCGGTAGACCATAGACAGCTGCAGTCGAAGAAAAAATAAAGTTCTTCACACCATGGTTCTGACAACACTCTAATAAATTGCGGCTGTTGCAGGTATTGTTGCCATAATATTTCAGCGGATTGGTCACTGATTCAGGAACAATAGTATGGGCGGCAAAATGCAACACGGTATCAACGTCATAATCTTTAAGAATACGGCTGACCAGTTCACGATCGCCGGTATCTCCTTCGATCAGATCACCGTAGAGCACGGCATCAGCAAAACCGGTAGATAAATTGTCCAGTGTGACTACACGTTCACCGGCCTCTCCAAGCTGTCGTACCACATGACTGCCAATATAGCCTGCGCCGCCGGATACCAGAACACCTTTATTCGACATTGAATTCCCCTATCTTTTGTCTAACTTTTTAGTCACGCAAGCGCATGAATTAACTCAATAAATAACCGCGCATATCCCAGCACGAGAATTTTCACGGTGGTATAATACACCAATTCCAAGACATAAATAGTATGCATAAATGCATAGTTGTCACTAATTAAGCAAGCTCAAGAGGAAAACAGGTATGACCCAGTATGATGTGTTTAATGGTGATGCGGATGGTATCTGCGCCTTACAACAATTACGCTTACATACTCCGCAAAACAGCACTCTGGTAACCGGCGTAAAACGGGATATTAAACTACTGGATCGGGTACAGGCGGTTCAAGGTGATAGCATTACTGTGCTTGATATATCCCTGGACAAAAACCGGGAAGAGTTGCTGCGAGTCCTGGCCGAGGGTGCAAAAGTTGAATATTTTGATCATCATTTTGCCGGTGAAATTCCTCAGCATGAACATTTTGACGCACACATCAATACCGCCCCGACAACCTGTACTAGCTTATTAGTAAATACCTATCTGGATAACCAGCATTCAGCCTGGGCGGTTGCTGGTGCTTATGGTGACAATATGTATGAGAGCGCGGATCGATTGGCTCGCGCAACCGGCCTTTGTGTGGATGACTCGGAAGCACTGAAAGAGTTGGGTACCTACCTTAACTATAATGGTTATGGCAGTGCACTGGAAGATTTGTATTTCACTCCGGATGAATTATATCTTCGCGTTAACCCATATCGTTCACCGTTGGATTTTATTGCCAGTGACGATGCTTTTAGCACCTTGAAAAAGGGTTATGCTGAAGATATGGCTCAGGGGCGGGCGGCAAAAGCCGATATTAAAACCGAGACGCATTCATTAATCCTGCTACCCGATGGTGCCTGGGCTCGCCGGGTCAGTGGGGTACTGGCAAATGAAATGGCACGTAGTGCACCGGATCGCGCTCATGCCTTAGTGAATACCATGGCAGACGGAACTTTACGGGTCAGCGTACGTGCACCATTAAATAATCGTGCCGGCGCAGAAATTTTATGTATGGCATTCCCAACCGGAGGTGGACGGGCAGCGGCGGCAGGGATTAATAATTTGCCGCAGGATCAATATGATGCCTTTGTTGAAAAATTTACTCAGTCATTTAATCCCTGAGGGTTTAATTCCCCGCTGCTGGCAGCGAAAAAATAGTAGGTTGGGCAGAGCAACGCGAAGCCCAACCTACTATTTATACCCCATCCGCTTGCGGCGGGGGGAGATTCATTCAGGCTTAATTTAGTCATTTCGCGGATAATTCCGTGATCTGATTTTTCATATTTTAATCGAGGTTCTCTGTGAAATTCCTGCCAATTTTTATGAACGTTGAAGGCCAGTCCTGTCTGGTTGTGGGGGGCGGACAGGTTGCGTCCCGCAAAGTTTTTATGTTGCAACGTGCCAATGCACGGGTGACCGTGATCTCCCCCGAGCTATGTACTGAGTTGCAGGGGCATGCCGATGCTGGTGATATTGAATATCTGGCACGTGAATTTCAATCAGCTGATGTGAATGAGCGCGTAGTTATTATTGCCGCTACCAATAACCGTGAAGTCAATAAACAGGTTTTTGAATCGGCTAGCGCCAAAGGTATTCCGGTCAACGTCGTTGATGATCCCGAACTATGCCGTTTTATCACACCTTCAATTATTGATCGCTCACCGGTACAAATTGCAATTTCCACCGGTGGCGCATCACCCGTGCTTGCTCGCCTTTTACGGGCACGTCTAGAAACTTATATTCCTGCTGCTTATGGTCGTCTTGCCTTACTGGTGGAAAGTTTTCGTGACCGGGTTAAACAACGCTTTTCCAGCAGCAATGAAATTCGCCGTTTCTGGGAAGGCATTCTTGAAGGCCCTGTGGCCGATAAACTGGTAGCCGGTAAAGACAGTGAAGCCCGTGAATTGCTGGAACAGGCGGTAGAAACAGGTGAGGCACCGGATATGCAGGGCGAGGTGTTTCTGGTAGGGGCGGGTCCAGGTGATCCGGATTTATTAACTTTCAAAGCATTACGGCTGATGCAACAGGCCGATGTAGTGGTTTATGACAGACTGGTCTCACAGGGCATCATGGATCTGGTGCGCCGTGATGCCGAATTTATTTATGCCGGCAAAGAACGCGACAAACATACCATTGATCAGGAAAATATAAATACCCTGTTGGTGCGTCTGGCCAAACAGGGTAAAAAAGTATTACGACTTAAAGGTGGTGATCCCTTTATCTTCGGCCGTGGTGGCGAAGAAATTGAAACCCTGATGGAAGAGGGCATCCCGTTTCAGGTGGTACCGGGAATTACGGCAGCAGCAGGCTGTGCCTCGTATGCGGGAATTCCGCTGACACACCGAGACTATGTACAATCCTGCATGTTTGTTACTGGTCATCTTAAGGATGGCAGCAGCGATCTTAACTGGAAGGCTATCGCTCATCCTAACCAGACCATTGTTTTTTATATGGGACTGCACAGCATTAACAATTTGTGTAGCAAACTAATTGAACATGGTATGCCAGACACTATGCCGGCAGCATTGATTGAAAAGGGCACCAGCCTGGATCAGCGTGTCCATGTGGGCACACTGAAAACTCTGCCACAGTTAGTGCATGACAATAAAGTTAAGCCGCCAACGCTGATTATTGTGGGTGAGGTTGTCAACCTGCATGAAAAGCTCGACTGGTATAAGCCCTGAAGTTTGACTTTAGTCGTACCTGCATTGCCACATGTTCCTGGCAGGAATTCAGTGGTTTACTGACATGGATTCCGGCTAGAACCCTGCCGGAATGACGGGATACTGTGGATATGAGTAGTTAAATTTATTTTTGCTCTATTTGATTAAGCGCATCCATCAATGGAATGGGCATATTAACCACACTGCCCTGAATGTAATCAATTCCAAATTTTTCAAGTAACTGTCTGGATTCTTCAGTTTCAACATATTCTGCAATGGTTTCCAGTTTCAGTGTCTGGGCAATTTGGGTAATTGCTTCAACGATGGATTGATTAATTTTGCTAACTTCGATATTACGAATGAAGTGACCATCTATCTTTAAATAATTTACTGGCAGTTCTTTTAAGTAACGAAAAGAGCTAAGACCACTACCAAAATCATCGAGTGCGAAGGCACAACCCAGCTTCTGTAACCGGGTTATGAGTTTAATGGCGGCATCATAGTTATGAATCGCGACCGTCTCCGTAATTTCAAATGTGATTAATCCCGGATTGACCGAGCTTGTTTTAAGTAGATTAATTACAAAATCATGAAAGTCATCACTGCAAATAGATTGACCAGAAAGATTAACACTGAACATATGTTTGTTATTCTTAAAATTTGAAAAATCATTTTTTTCCAGAATGTTCACAAACGTCGAGATCACCCAGCGATCAATTTCAGGCATCAGACTATAATGCTCGGCGGCAGGCAAGAAATCACTGGGCAAAATAATTTCCTCAGAATCACTCAGTCTAATCAGGATTTCATATTTCTTCAGGCTGGAGTTGTTATTGATCGGTATGATAGTCTGAGCATAAAGTTCAAAACCATCCGAATCCAGCGCCTTATTTATTTTTTGTAGCCAGCGAATCTCATTATGCCGGTGAAGAAAATTATGATCCGTGGTTTGATAAACATGCACCTGATTCTTTCCATTATCCTTGGCAATATAGCAGGCCGTATCCGCATTAATCATTAATTCCGCCGAACTACAGTCCGTTGATGAGACAGGTATCAGGCCGATACTGACACCCACATCAAAGACGTGCTGGTCCCACTTACACTGGTGCTGTTTGATGGTTTCCTTTATGTTTTCAGCTATGAGAACGGCCTGTTTAATGGTGCAATTTACCAGAATAATGCCAAACTCATCACCGCCTAATCGTGCAACTAAGTCATCACGTCGAACCTGAGAATGAATCAGTCGGGAAACTTCTTTTAACAATGCATCACCGGCAACATGTCCGCAGGTATCATTGACGATTTTAAAACGATCAAGATCAAGAAAGCATAACGCATGTTTCTGGATTTCAAAATTACTGGTTTCAATAAGTTCTTTAAGCGTCCTTTCAAATTCCCGTCTATTTTTAAGACCGGTTAATTCATCATGTGTAGCCTGAAAAGTTAGCTGATCAGATATTCTCTGAATATGGGTGAAATCATTAAACACCAGAACCATGCCGGTAATTTTTCCATCACGGCTGAGTAGTGGGGTCGCATTATCTCTTATTATATATTCAGTATTACTTGCACCGATCAAAATCATTGGGTCATCGTGGCGCATCGATTTGCCCTCTTCAAGGCAAGTCGAAACTGGATAGCTAATGCTCGTATCCCCGGAAATACTTTTCAGTCTGAAAACATCATGCAGATGCATACCTTCTGTATTTGTCATACCTACCCCGAGAAGGTTTTCCGCTGCGGGGTTAAGATAAGTAATGAAACCATTAGTATCGGTGGTGATTACACCATCGCCAATCGCTTCAAGTGTGATCTGTGCTTTTGACTTCTCTATAAAAAGAGTGTCATCAGCCCGTTGCTTTTCCTTGATTTGAGCAAGCTGTAATGAGGCTGACATATTATTAATGCCAATCTCAAGAACTGCGATCTCACCACCGGCACCGGTATAGATTCTTTCACCAAGTATGCCTTTACGGATCTGATGGATGCCTCGGGTCAACAGGCGAATCGGAGAGACAACTGTATTCGAAAAATACAGCGCCAATATTATAGTGAATAAAATAGACGACAGAGTAATCAACATTCCGTTCCGAATAATTTCTTTTTGAGCTAAATTTATCCCCTTACGTGACATTTCGACAACAAGAACACCAATTATCTCTTTATCTGCTTCTATTCCATTTGTATCATAATCATTAATATTGATTTCTGAACGGTATATTTGTGTGGAAAAGAGCGTGCCGTTTGAATGGTTTTCATGTGCTGTGTTGTACTCAGTATTATCTATGCTTTGATGTGTAATGATATGCTGGCTTGCGTCGAGAACGGTTATGGAACTTACATTGGATATCGATAATGAGTTTTTAATTAAAGAATCTATATGATTTTTATTGCCCGATAAAAGACTGTATTCCAATGCTGGCGCAAGATATTTTGAAACCGTCCAGCCTTTTTCGTTTAATACCCGCTCGGTGTCTTTCAACCTTTCTTTTACAAAAGAAAAAGAAAGTAAACACGCCGTAATTAGTACCGGGATAATCGTGATTAACAGAACTTTAGTTTTAATACTCAGATTATTCATATGACAATCTCATCGCTTGTCCAATATTGCATCATTAAAGTTTATTTTCCCACGCACTGAACGCAGTACAGCCGGGTTAATATCAATGGTATATAAATTCGGTGACTCAGAAGCCGGAAGAATATTTTCTGATGAAGACATCATCAGAATCAGCATCATGCCTGTTTGTTTCGCTATTTGTTCCGGTGTTGAATAAATGCTGAACAGTGCACCGGCATGGACAAAGCCTTTTGAATAGGCAATTAAGGGGGTATTATTTTTATAGCTGCTGAGCAACAGACCCTTTGCTGTTTTTCGGTTATAGATATCGGGATCGGGAATAGCCAATAACGCATCTGAAATTTTTCCCAGCTTGTCCGACAGGACAATTAGATTGTCATCTTTCTCAGCCTCAGCAATGTGGACATTAAGTTTGTATTTTTTTGCGGCCTGTAAAATAGACGCCTTCATGGTTAATGAAGTCGGACCAAGAATAATTCCCAGATGCCTGAGGTCAGGCAAGCCTTTTTTAATTAAGCGAAATTGTCTGTTAATAGGCTGATCCAAATAAATTGCGCTACAGAGCGTTTTGGTTTTGCAATAAGGGCTATGTTGTATGTTGTTCTGGTAACTGGAAGCGGGAATCAGGGAAAATATTGTCGGCGCGCTGACATTAGTACTGATAAGCTGGTGTGCTGCTTGAGTTCCGGCGGTGACAATATAATCAGGATGAACACCGGATTCATAGAGTGCTGATATTGAACCAGCAATGTCTGTGTCAATGAGGTGAAATTTGATCTTAGGTGATGGTGAGGAATACAGTGTCTGTTGGAATTGTGTCTTGAATTGTTGGTAGGGCTGGGTGTTCTTACTTAATACCACAAAAATATTAATATTATTATTCGCGCAGACGACAGTAGGCAGTGCCAAACTGACAAAAAAGAAAAGTAACAGGCCGACACCGCTGAACAACGGCCGAATTTTGTCTAACAATGACATTGTAGTTACAGGTTATCTGAATTCCAGTTTCAAGGAAAGATAGCTCCTTCTTTCGGATACATTTTTTAATCGGGTATCTTCAAATTCATTAAGCAGGTTCAGCACAACAACGGCAAACTCTGCCTGATTTCCTGAAAAAGTGAATGTTTTTCCGAGGCGAAGATTCACGCGGGTATTGCGTGCACGCATATCTTCTGTTTCCAGTTGTTTCATGGTTGAGTTATAAAAAACATTCAGACTACCCTGGAAATCATGTGGGAAGCGTTGAATGATCTGTAAGCTGAAACTATTGTCCGGAGAACTGTTGCTATATTGAGTTGTATTGCGAACATCCGTGGCTTCAATTCGTGCATAGGAATAACTCAACTCCATACGAAATTTCTGATTCGGGCTAAGCCCAAGAGTCGCCTCAAATCCCCGTGTTTTAGCATTGTCCAAATTTGCAAAATGGTAGGGCAGATTCCCCTCTGAATCGGCTGCGGCCAGAGTAATTAAATTACGAATATTTTCATGATACAGCTTTAAATCCAAACTGGCCCCATATCGCGGAAAACGCCCGAGATAACCAATTTCATAGGCATTAATTCTTTCCGGCTCCAGAGTCCCAGCATCATAAACAATCGGAGTGCCAAAAACCTGTACATTGGTAAATTCCTCCAGCAGGCCCGGTGAGCGAATAGCGGTAGACGCGGAAACACGAAGGGTATCGGTATCAGTCAGATGATGATTGAGGGATAACATGGGAGAGAGCTCGGTATTGCTAATCTCGTAATCTTCCAGCATCAGGCCGGCATTAAATAAGGTACTATCGGTTATATTCCAGGCCAGATTGCTGAATACGCGGTATATTTTGTTGGTGCCCACCGGCTCCTGTGAGCCAAGATGGAATGCGGAAATCACTTTGTCATTACGAATACCGGCACCCCAGGCCATGTTCAGATTATCGAGTGGTGTAAGGGTATGCAGGAACTCAATATCATCCCGCTCTGAACGATGACCTTCATCCAGATACAAGCCGGTTTCAGCATAGTCATAGCGATTTTGTTTTTCAAAGCTCTGCCGATAGAACTGGAATTTAAAATCTTCACTGGCTGAAAAGCTGTGTGTCCAGCCAACTTGAAATGAACGGGTGTAGACATAGGATGGGTATTCGGGAATTGCACTGTCAAAGGTATTGTCTTCCTGCACCTTGCCATTATTCATGCCGGCATTAAATACCAGAGTGTCATTGTCGCTGGCCTGATAATCTGCGCGTGCATTTATTTGCCGGAACTGGGCGCTGTCATGGCGCTGACTAAAGCCATCATTCTGCCGGTAGGCCGCAGTAACTCTGACATCAAGGTTTTCGCTACCACCACCTGCACGCACATAGGTTTCAGCCAGGTTGTTATTTCCCACATTGACCCTGGTCATGAAACCTTTATCCTGCGAGGCATGTCGGGTGATAATACTGATTGCACCGAGCAGGGAATTAGAGCCGTAGCTAGCGGCATTGGGGCCACGAATAACTTCTATGCGTTCAATGTCCTCGATGGTAATCCCCAGTGAATTCCATTGTACCCCTAACGTGGATGGGGTATAGACCGAACGTCCATCTACCAGCACCTGCATGCGCCGAGCAAGTTTATTGTTCAACATGCGGTAACTGGCAACCGGGAAATGACCGCTGTCGTAATTGACCATAAAGCCGGGAACGTAGCGGAGTAAATCAGAAATTTCAGTGAAACCAGAGGCATCGATCATTTCCCGATCGATCACTGTGGTTGCAACCGGGGCATCGCGCTTGTCCTGTACCAAACGCGTGGCGCTGAGCACAATCGGTAGTTCCTGTAAAAAATCATCTTCGGACAATTCCGTTGCCTGTGATAGTGGCGACCCTGCCAGCAGTATTATCAGGCCTGTCAGACCATGCCGATAGCCACCCTGTATTCGCATTTTGCCCCCGTTATTTTAAAATCGTAACTGTTCGGACAGTCGTTATTATTAAGGTAGATACTAACAAAAATTATGCTGATTTTTCCAATATTCGAAGCCACTGTGGTATGGCTGTTCGACTTCAGCCGTAAAGACTCAAACCTCGATAGTACTTTAAAGTCATTTAAGTTCCCCTGTTAACTATATGATATATATTGGGAATAACGATTAAGCTCACCAGGGTTGAAAAGCTCAGCCCAAACACAATCACCAGTGCCAGCGGTTTCAACATTTCCGCCCCTTCACCGAAACCTAAGGCCAGCGGTAACATACCGATCACGGTGGTGAGCACGGTCATGAGGATGGGACGCAGGCGCAGACTGGCTGCCTGAATAATCGCGGCTTGCAAATTCGTCTCCTGTTGACGTTGAATTTCAATCTGTTCAACCAGAATAATGGCATTATTGACCACGATGCCAGCGAGCATAATCAACCCCAGCCACACAGGCATGGATATGGGCATATCCAGAATATAAAGCCCCAGTGCCACGCCAATGATGGCAAAAGGAACGCCAAGCATAATAATCAGCGGATTACGCAAAGATTCATACTGCACGGCCATCACCACAAAAACCAGAAAAAGTGCCAGTGATAGAAGAATGGAAAACATGTCCTGACCTTCACGCAGAACTTTACGCAGGCCGCCATCGTATAGAGTGTAGCCATCTGGTAATTCCAGTTTGCTCAGACGGGCATCAATGTCATCCATAACCTGAGTAATACTGGCATCGGTATTGAGTGAGGCACCGATTTCAACGATCCGGCGTTGACTATCGCGTTTAATGCGTGCCGGTGAAAGCATCAGTCGGGTTCCAGCCACTTCGTGCAGCCGGATCGTCTGACCGTTGTTTACCCCAACTAAAACATTACCGAGTTGATCTGGCGTGGTGATCGTATTCTGCGGTAAGCGTAGCCGAATATTGTACTGGCGATCGCCTTCAAGATAGTCCGATACTATGCGCCCATCCAGAGCCACCTGTACCGCACGGCCAATATCTTCGGCACTCACGCCCAATAATGCTGCGCGTTCACGATCGACTTCCACCACCAATTCTTCGCGGGTTTCTTCGTAGTTGTGCTCAATATTGCGAATGCCGGGAGTGCCGCGCAGCAGGCTCACGGCTTCATCACCGAGTCGCGCCAGAGTATCCAGATCCTCGCCCTGAATACGCAGACTAATGTCGTCATCACCGCGACTCATTTGCATTCCACGCACCCCGCGTACGCGCATGTAAACGCGATAGCCCACCAGTTTCATTTCTTTAACGCTGGCCTGCATTTGAGTCACCCAGGCCTGACTGCCCAGCATGCGCTGAGTCAGTGGCAGCAATTGCACATTGATGCCACTGTGACTACTGGACTCAAAAGTGGAACGGCCAAAGACAAAGCCGCCGGAAGAGGTGAACACGCTGGCAACATTTTCATCGGCCTGAAACAGAGCTTCCAGTTGGCGCACGACCTTGTCCATGTCATCCAGTTGGGTGCCGGAATCCGCATTTACGCTGATCGAAATCTGACCTTCGTCCATGGATGGCAGGAAGATCTGTTTAGCATCCTTGAGGCCATAGCCGGACAATAATAAAAACGGCAATAGCGCCAGTGCAACTAACCATGAATGGCGAAGCAGGCGGGTAAGGAGATTTTGATAAGCGGCTTGCAGGCGACCCATTATAATAGTCATGCCACGCTGCAATCTATTTTCTGTTTCCGCGCTGCGTACCCGAGCCGCCAGTGCCGGCACCAGGGTCAGGGCTACGATCAGAGAAGACAGAATCGCGGCGGAGAGCGTGAATATCAATTCATTGAACAATAAGCCCACCAGCCCGCCAATAAACAGGAAGGGCAGGATCGCAGCAAGATTGGTGCTGGTCGCGGCAAGAATGGCACTGTTCACTTCTTTTGCCGCATTGATGGCGGCTTCTCGCGGATTTTCACTGTGCTGATGCCGGGAGATATTTTCCAGCATAACGATAGTGTTATCCACCAACATGCCGACCCCCAGTGCCAGCCCGCCAAGGGTCATGATATTCAGGGTCAGTCCCCCAAAGGCCATCAGCGTAAAGGTGAAGAAAATTGCCATCGGAATCGCACTGCCGATAATCAGCGTGCGGCGCAGGTTGCCCAGAAACAGGTAGACCACCAGCATGGCCAGCAGTGCACCACTGATGACGGCGGTGCTGGCATTGCGCAGGGCATGGCGTACATACACGGACTGATCACTCACCGTGTCCATACCAATATCCTCAGGAATCAACTTCTGAGATTCCAGCCAGTGAATACGCTCTTTCACTGCGGCGACCACATCGATGGTATTGGCATCAGGCTGCTTCTGAATCGAGAGTTTGATCCCCGGCGCACCGTCGAGACGAATGCGCAGGCGTTCATCTTCATGGGTGTCCATGACCTGAGCAACATCGCCAAGGTGCAGGGTGTCGATCGATCCATACAGATCCAGTGCACTGGTCGGTGGCAGCGGTAATTGCGCCAAATCTTCCAGACTGGAAAAGCGGCCATTAGTGCGACTGCTGAGTTCACGTTGCGCCAGATTAAAGCGGCCACCGGATAATTCCTGATTTTCTGACTGGATGATGCGGCTTAGATCACGAAAGTCCAGCCCATAATCTGCCAACCGATCCTGATCAATAATGAGCTGTATCTCACGGGTTAAACCACCGCCAACTTCGGTTGACGCCACTCCGGGCAGGTTCAAAAACCAGTTTGAAAAATGGTAATCCACCCAGTCGCGAAGAGCGACGATATCACGTTGATTAGAGCTGATCGCCAGCTCCAGTACCGGAATTTGCGAGGGATCGCGTTTATAAATCGTGGCCGGTTCAACCGTATCCGGTAAAAAGCGCTTGGCGCGATCCAGCCGGTTGCTAGCTTCGCGCAGGGCAACATCAATATCAGCCCCATAGGCAAAGCTGAGGTTAACTGCACTGCGGCCTTCGCTGGTATTTGACTGTATGGAAATCGCACCTTCGGTAATCGCCAGCTGTTCTTCCAGCTGGCGGGTAATTTTATCTTCCATAATCCGTGCGGGCACACCGGGATCGGTAATGCGAACGCGCACGTCGGGATAAATAATATGCGGCAGCAAGTCCACACCCAGACGTTCAAAAGAAAATAGTCCCAGTACTAGCACACTCAGGGCCAGCATCAGCACACTCACGGGACGGCGAATAGACCAGGCCGCGAGGCCACCTGTTCGAAGTTGATCACGCATAATCAGGACTCAGCCGGGGTCACGGTTTTACCGTCACGCAATCCCTGGAAACCTCGGGTGACCACACGATCATTAGGAACCAGACCTTCCAGCACCTCTATTTGTTCGCCAATCAGCAAGCCTGTATGGATGCGACTTAGACGAACTTTGTTATCGTTTTGCAGCACAAAAACATACTGCCCCTGATTATCATGACGCAATGCAGCAAAGGGCATTATCAACCGGGGGCGGGTGGGAATTTTCAAATGAATACGGCAGAGCAGGCCGGGGCGTGCGCCTTCAATTGATTCCTGTAGGTGCACTTCAATCTTGCCTTTGTGAGTACGGGCATTGATGGCCGGGTAAATCCGGTATATCTGCCCCGGCCAGCGTTGGCTGCCAAGAGCATCAATGCGCACCTGTACCGTATCCCCTTTGTTCAACTGACCAATCAGCAACTCGGATACGGATAATTCAATTTTTAAATCTTCCGGTGCATACATGCTAAGAATCAGGCTATGCAAAGGCGCTACATCACCGGGCTCAAAGTTACGTTCACTGATCACACCGGTAAAGGGCGCGCGAATGCGAGTGTGACTCAGGCGGGTTTCCAGGATGCTTTTTTCAGCCTCGGCCAGTTTCATCAAGGTACGTGCTCGGGTGAGTTCTTCTTCTGAAGCCAGTTTGCGCGGCATCAATTTTAATATCCGTTGCAGTTCTAGCTGGGTTTGCGCCAGGGTGGCTTCAATTTTATCCAGCTCGCTTTGCAACAGACGATCGTCAATCTGAATGAGTAAATCACCTTTTTTAACTTTGTCACCGGGATAAAAGGGCAGGGCAATAATACGCCCGGATTCCTGATTAAAAATTCGCACATGCTGCTTGGCCTGAAGTGCACCAAGTAAAGTCTGTTCGGCTTCAAGCGGGGCATTGCGAACAGTGCCCAGTTCGACCCGGCTAGTGGACTTGGGTCGATGTCCGGCCTGAGGGGCGGGTTCTTCATTGCAGGCAAACAAAAAGACACTGAGTATCAGCAGCGTTGCCCAGCGTGGCGGGGGCGCGGGGTGAAAAGTGGAATCATGATTCAAAGATTGCATTGGTGGCCGTCGAGGTCGATGTAAATGAATCGCCATAATAGCATTTTATATCCGGAATCACTGCCGCCCAGTTAAAATTATCCTGTGTTCCTGTAGGTACGTCTTCAGTCGTGCGCTGTCGCGCAGGCAAAGAATGATGCGTTTCGTTTTACTCAACAAATCCTACCGATCTATTTGTTACTGTTCTTTCCCATTACAGTTTCAGGGGAATTAACCGATTCCGGTGTTCACGGTAGTCTGTGTTAATATCCGATTTTAAACTATTAAGATATAAAATCCATGCATCACCTACGTTATACCGCCGCCCCAGAAACACATCGCAAAGATTTACATAATCTTAAACGCATGCTGCCCTACATCTGGGCTTACAAGGGGCGTGTCCTGTTCGCGCTGCTGGCACTGATTATGGCTAAAGTGGCAACCGTGGGTGTGCCACTTATTTTCAAAGAAATAGTCGATGCACTGGATAGTAGCAATACCAATCTGACCGGGCAGGACAGTATTGTGTTGCCTGTCGTTTTGTTTCTCGCTTATGGTGCGCTGCGCCTGGCTAGCTCCCTGTTTAACGAGTTACGTGATGCGGTTTTTGCACGGGTGCGCTATGGTGCCATGCATCGACTGTCACGTCAGGTACTGGAGCATCTCTATAAACTGTCCTTACGCTTTCATCTTGAACGACGCACCGGTAATATCAGTAGGGACATTGAACGCGGCGCAATGAGTGTCAGCTCGATTCTTAATTATCTGGTGTTTAATATTCTGCCGACCATCGCCGAGTTTACGATGGTTGCATTTATTCTTTTGCATCAATATGAAATGCATTTTACCGTGATCACCTTTAGTACAGTCGCGGTTTATATTGCCTTCACTTTCTCCGTTACCAACTGGCGCATGCACTACCGACACAACATGAATGCACTGGATTCCAAAGCCAGTGGTCAGGCTGTGGATGGCTTGCTAAATTATGAAACGGTTAAATATTTTAATAACGAAGCCTATGAGCTGCATCGCTATGATGAAACTTTAGATGAGTGGGAACGTTCGGCAGTAAAAAGTCAAACTTCCATGTCATTGTTGAATTTTGGGCAGGGAATCATCATTGCTATTGGACTCACCTTGATCATGATTTCAGCCGGGCAGGGTGTCGTGGCCGGTGATCTGAGTCTGGGGGATCTGGTGCTGGTGAATACGCTGATGTTGCAATTATTCATCCCGCTGGGTTTTCTGGGTATTATCTATCGCATGCTTAAACATACACTGGCTGATATGCAACAGGTGATGTTACTGCTGGATAGAGAAATAGAAGTTAAAGATGAAACAAATGCTCCCGATATAAATATTAAAGCCGGTGAAGTACGGTTTGAAAATGTTGATTTTTCCTATCAAACCGAGCGGTCGATATTGCATGATGTTAGTTTCACCATTCATCCGGGAAAAAAAGTAGCCGTGGTCGGGCCTTCCGGTGCCGGTAAATCCACCTTGTCCAGATTGCTGTTTCGTTTTTATGATGTTAACGCCGGTCAGATTCTGATTGATGGCCAGGCAATCAATAGCGTGGCACAGGATAGTTTACGTCGCACCATCGGCATCGTGCCACAAGATACCGTGCTATTTAATGAATCTATCTATTACAATCTTTCCTATGCGAACCCAAAAGCCAACCGGGACGAAATTATTCACGCCGCAAAGCTGGCACATATTCATGACTTAATCGAAAGTCTGCCACAGGGATATGACTCGATTGTGGGTGAACGTGGTTTAAAACTTTCGGGAGGAGAAAAGCAGCGGGTTGCTATCGCCCGTGTAATTCTTAAAAATCCGCCAATTCTAATTTTTGATGAAGCCACTTCATCACTGGACTCGCATTCTGAACAGGCCATTACTCAATCATTGAGTGAGTTGTCAGAACAACACTCGACTCTGGTGATTGCTCATCGTTTGTCCACCATAGTTGATGCTGATGAAATACTGGTGATGGAAAAAGGACGTATTGTTGAACGTGGCAGCCACGCAGAGCTGTTAGCAGTGGACAGCCTTTATTCGCAGATGTGGGCCTTGCAGCAACAGGAAGAGCAAACCTCGGTCAACTCAAAATAATCACCCAAATTTTCGTAAAACCCGTAATCATGCGGGGCGAGTTTTAACCCGCCAATCAGGTTAAATAAAAACGTACCGTCCTCCAGTATTGTGCCTATATAAATTCGAGCCGCTTGTTGTCACTCCGGCAGATGTCGACGCCAGGGACAATAAGCTAATAACCGTAAAGGGAAAGGGGATGGAGTGAACTTCCCCCAGTATGTACAGAATTATTTACACCCCCGCATCCTTTTATGCTCAACTACTCACCGCGCCACTACACCCCCCACAGGCCGCTGCTTTCGGATTAGTAAAAATGAAACCACTTTCTTCTGTGCTATCAACAAAATCAACTGATACACCGTCAAGATATTGTGCGCTTTGTGGGTCAATAAATATTGTTACGCTGCCACAATCTATCGCTACATCATCTTCTTTTTCGGCTTCAACTAATGACATCGAATATTGTAAGCCACCAGAGGCACACCCCCCGGCAACACTAATTCGCAGCCCTTTGACAACCGCATCAGTACTTTTAATAAATAGTTTCATTGCTTTTTGGGCGCTTTCCGTAAGGCTAAGCATTATTGACTCTCCTGTTTGTTATGTTATTAAATACATGGTTTCAATAACAGATAGCAAAGGCTATGCCACTTCGTATAATGCTATTTAGATCTTGTTTTTTAGGGGCGGGGTTAATTTGTAACGCTCCAATTGATGTCGCAAAGCTAACAATATTACAGAGAAATGTTGTGCTCGCGACTTAAAGGTGAAGGAGAGATTGAAATTCATTTAATCCTGGACGTAGACAGCAAAGTCTTTACCTACAACTATTTATTAAACATATTATTAATCGTTGCATAAGTATTCGCATATATTTTATCCCCTCATCCCAATTCTTTCCCTTGGGCGGTTTCTTATACACAAGTCCTGAGTGAGGGGATGTAGCGTGTAAATGTAGG